>CAISOQ010000261.1 GCA_903887095.1 uncultured Flavobacteriia bacterium | reverse complement strand
CGATTACTCGATCCATTTTTTCTAGTAATCCAGCATGATGTGTTTCTATCAAGATGGTAGCATTTTGAAAAATAGCTAAATGTCCTTGTAATGATTCAACCTGTTGCTGACTCATCCCAGATGTCGGATCCTCGAGCAAGACAAGTCTTGGCTGTCCTATGGCGGCTCTGGCAATTAATAGTTTCGTATGAATGTCCTTTGGTATGAAATGAGCTTCCGGATTGATTATTGTTTTATAATTTTCTGGACAAGCAGCAACAAAATCAGATAATCCAAGTTCTGCAAAAATTTGAACCACCCTGTTTAAATCAATTGTCTTATCACCCATTGCAATATTGTCAAACAAGGAAGCATAAACCAATTGATCTTGTTTCAACAAGGTACCAATTTGATTTCGGAGCTCAGATTTATTTAAATTTTCGATAGGAATACCATCCATTTCTAAATTTCCTCCGGTTTTCTCATAGAGTCCACTAAGAATACAAAACAAAGCGTTAGCGCTTAAACTTGTGTCAGAAATAATACCGATTTTTTCATTCGGTTTTATGCGTAATTCAATCCCATCTAATATGGTACCCAGATAAGCATCCGTTCTAAACATTAAACCATCTAACTTCAATTGTATTCCCTTTTCAGCCCTTACCAACTGAGCACCATTGTAATCTTCCAATTCCAGATCCATTACCTGACCAATTTTCTCAACTGCCGTTAACACATCATAAACGACTTCTATACTTAGAATTAATTTCTCAACAGAAGTAAGCACTAAAAGAATGACTATTTCAGCCGCAACAAATTGTCCAATATTGATTTGTTCGTTAATCACCAGCAATCCACCAACTGTCAATAATGTGAGTGCTATCGCTACTTTAAATGCAATTAAAAAACCATATTGTTGGACGAGGACTTTAAAATGTTTCTCTCGCGCTGTTAAATAATTATTCAAATAATCATTTGTACGATTGAGATACATTTTACTTCTACCACTCATTTTAAAACTAATTCTGGCATGTGCAATCTCCTCTAACCAATGAGCAATTTTATATTTAAACGTTGACTCATCCATACTTGAAACGTATCCCTTTTTAACAGTAACACGAATAATTAAAATCAGTAGCACAACTAAAAATAATCCTGTAAACAAAAAGAAACTATGGTAGAAAGAAAGTAAAATCAATCCAAATAGAATTTGCAAAGAAGCTGCAGTAAAATCAATGAGTAATTTCGATAAGCCTTTTTGAATTGTGAGCGTGTCAAAAAAACGATTGGTCAATTCTGGCGCATACCGCTTCACAAGTTCAACCATTTTAATTTTCGGAATTCTCTCTGCAAATTCAAAAGCAGCACGAGTAAATATTCGTTGCTGCAAATTTTCTGTAATTCTCAATTGAAAAATATTTAAAATACCGGAAAAACCAATTGCAGAAACAACCAATGCCACAAGAATAAACCAGGAAGTGCTGATTTGACCCAACTGAATAAAGTTGATAATCATCTGAATTCCTAATGGCATGCCTAAAGAGAGTAATCCACTAAAAATAGCGAACACATAAATGTTCCGAATCTCTGATCGATCCGGTGTCAATAAATCGAAAAATCGATTAAAAACAGAAGTTGAAGTCCTAATCATTGTTAATTGCTTTGAAAATTAAATCCAAATAAAATGCTTCCACAGTATCTTTCGCCACATCACTGTTCGTCAATCGAGGTAAATGTTCAGCAAAAAAACGTTGTTGATTGCTCCCTTCAATCATCGAAGAAACGAGCATGTTTGGATATTTATAATTCCTATTTATTTCTAAAATTATTGAAGCAACATATTGTACAATTTTTTTGTAAACAGAGAAAACACCCTCCCTGTTCACATCGTCTACCTCTTTTGTAAACAAAACCTTTGAACATTCATTAATAACAATTGTCTTAAGAACAACTTCATTATTAAGAACAGAATTGGTTTCAGGACAAGGAATCGTCGTAAAAATATGTATAGCCTTCTTCAGGCGAATTTCCGGACTTTCAATGTTTTGAGTTTCGAATAAAAGAGTTGTGGCAACTCCACCCCAGTACCAATTAATAAGGTAAAGCAATAATTTATTTTTGCTTTCGAAATACCTGTATACGGATGCCTCAGTTGTTCCAATTTCGAGTGCAAGCTTTTTGAAATTAAAACTTTCAAAACCCAACTCATCAATTAAATGAATACTGCCATTCAAAATATTTTTCCCCAACTCAGAGGTCATTGGATCTTTCAAAAAGAGATGCGGGTTTATCTCAATTTTAATTTGTGAAAAAATATCCTTCATAAAAGTAATTTCAACAAATATAATAGCATTACTATTAACTGTAAAAACTTTACAATTATTTGTGATTTTTCTTGCTCTTCGATTTTATCTGCAATTTCTCAAAAAGTTAAGTCGATTTGCAAATCTCTATTAGCGAGCAAAAAATACAATTATTAAATGGAAACTGACATTATCTATTCAACCAAATAAGCTGAATTTCAGTTGGTTCTTTCATTCTATCAGCAAGCTTAAAATAACGATCTGACAGGGAGGATAAAAAATCTTGTGCTTTATTTCCCTCTGCGTTCAATCCTGCAAGCTTATCGATTCGCCAAAATTTCACAAGGTGATCAATGATTCCCGCATAATCGTGACTTGTATATGCACCAATCTTTTGTGTAATATTCGCGTAACTTAAATATTGCTGCTTTTCAGTCCCAAAATCCATCAAGGTTGCTGGCATGCTAATTTTATTTTTCATCATGCTAACGAAAGCCATTAAACCACCATTCGGATCAATTTCAAATATTTTACTCATAAAAAACTTGTAAGCTTTCTCGTGCAAAGCCTCTTCACCAGCGATGGTATTACAGATTTTAGCCAAAGCCTGATCCCCGGATTTGTGTGCCAGTTTACCCGTATTAACGTGCGTTATCTTTGTAGCCCTTTCTTGAAAAGAAGTGTATACCAATCCGTTATAAGGATCACCCATCGTTTGAAGATCTATTCCATTGTGAAGTAAACGCTGTATGGTTTTTTCAACTAGTTTCATGTCAACCCGTCCACTCAAATACAAATATTTATTGAGCAAATCGCCGTGTCTGTTTTCTTCCGCCGTCCAAAGTCTTGACCATCTCACCCATGCACTTGCACTCGCCACATTCCGATCTTCGTTGATACCTTTTAGTAAATTGAAAAAAGTTTGATAACTGGGAAGGGCTTCTTCCGTAATCATATTCCCTATTAGAGAAACCATTACTGAATCCGGAACATTGGCTATACTTTCTTGTAAAACCTTTATTTTATCTACAAAATCGATATCAGAAAAGTCAGGTAAAAAATCTGAAGGTTGCCAACAAACCTCAGGATCTTTCATCTTTTCATCAATAAACTGTCCTACATGGCGTTCGATTGATTCAAGCACTTCCATTTTTTCTTCAAAAGCCATATTGGTTTATTAGATAAAAAAATTATTAATTGGTTTGTAAAACTAGACTTATTCTAGGAAGTTCTGAGAAAAAATGACGAAACAATTCGTATCCTCTTCATTGCATTGTGGCTAGGAAGCAATCGGGACTTAAAAAATCCCCATAGATTTCCGCTCTTTCAGAAAAGACAAAATCTTTTGAAATCAGATCAACATTCATTTTTAACTAAAGGCATTTAATTCATAAAAAAGAAGAACTTGGCTAAACTCTTTATCCATTTTAATGTTTAAAAGAAAAGTTACATCCATGCCAAGATCCGGATATGTATTTTCACCTTATGAAGCTCCAGAGCAAACTCCTTTTGATAAATTATTCGAAGTTTTCAGTGAACTCATTACACATACATCCGGTGATGTAGATGAAGCACTTGAGTGGCTAGACGTGCTTGACAAAGAATATTCATTAACTACTGATGAGTATACGATGGAAGATTTCATCGAAGATCTTAAAAAGAAAGGCTATTTGCGTGAAGAAATTCAACCAGAAGGAAACGGTCAACTATCCATTACAGCCAAAACAGAACGTGTTCTGCGAAAAAATGCCATGGATCAAATCTTTGGTAAAATCAGAAAAAGTGGTTCTGGCAGTCACAAGTCTAAAAAAAGTGGACAAGGTGATGAATTAACTGGAGAGTTTCGTGATTTTCAGTTTGGCGATTCGATTGAAAACATTTCAATTACAGAAAGTTTAAAAAATGCTCAAATAAATAATGGAATAGGTGATTTCAGATTAACTGAGCAAGACCTTGTTGTTGAAGATACGCACCACAAATCGCAGATGAGCACCGTTCTCATGATAGATATTAGCCACAGTATGATCTTGTATGGAGAAGACCGTATTACACCAGCTAAAAAAGTAGCGATGGCATTGGCTGAATTAATCACAACTTCCTATCCAAAAGACACGCTGGATGTAATCGTTTTTGGAAATGATGCCTGGCCCATCAAAATAAAAGACCTTCCTTATCTCACTGTTGGACCGTATCACACCAATACTGTTGCCGGACTGGAATTAGCTATGGACATCTTGCGTAGAAAACGAAACACCAATAAACAAATATTCATGATCACGGATGGTAAGCCCAGTTGCCTTCGTTTGGCAGATGGACAGTATTACAAAAACAGCAACGGTCTGGATGAAATGATCGTTGAAAAGTGCTATACAATGGCCGCACAAGCCAGGAAAATGCATATTCCAATTACAACATTTATGATTGCACAAGATCCCTATTTGCAATCGTTTGTTGAAGAATTTACGAAATCAAACAAAGGGAAAGCATTTTATACCGGATTAAAAGGATTGGGAGAAATGATCTTTCACGATTACGAAACAAATAGAAAAAAACGAATTAACTGATACCATGAATACGACAATAAATACATTGGGTGCTTTGAAAGCCGCAGGATACACTTCCAAAAGCATCAAAACAGAATTAAGAGATAATCTCATTAAATCGCTAAAAACAGGACAAACCACGTTCCCAGGAATGCATGGTTATGAACTCACTGTTATTCCGCAATTGGAGCGCGCTATACTTTCTAAACACAACATCAATTTACTTGGATTACGCGGACAAGGAAAAACTCGAATTGCGCGTTTAATGGTCAATTTATTGGATGAATATATTCCTGTCGTTTCAGGAAGTGAAATGAACGATGATCCTTTTGAACCAATAAGTCGTTATGCAAAAGATTTAATTGCCGAAAAAGGAGACGAAACACCTATTGATTGGTTGCACCGATCTGAACGTTTTTTTGAAAAACTGGCAACGCCTGATGTAACAATTGCAGACTTAATTGGAGACATTGATCCGATCAAAGCGGCAAATTTGAAATTGAACTATTCCGATGAACGCGTTTTGCATTTCGGGATGATTCCAAGAGCGAATCGCTGTATATTCGTAATCAATGAATTACCAGACCTTCAAGCGCGAATTCAAGTTGCGTTGTTCAATATCTTAGAAGAAGGAGACATTCAGATTCGTGGCTTTAAATTACGTCTCCCGTTGGATCTTCAATTTGTATTTACAGCAAATCCGGAAGACTACACAAATAGAGGGAGTATTGTAACTCCACTAAAAGACCGTATCGGATCTCAAATATTAACACATTATTCTGCCGACATAAAAACAGCAAAAACGATTACAAATCAAGAAGCTGAAAAGTTGGAAAATCGTCATTGCAAGGTGCATGTTCCTGAATTGGCAAAAGACATACTTGAGCAAATCGCATTTGAAGCGCGAGAAAGTGAATACATCGACTATAAAAGTGGCGTCAGCGCGCGAATGAGTATTACAGCTTATGAGAATTTGGTAAGTACTGCCGAACGCCGAGCTATTTTAAACAATGAACACGAAACAACTGTTCGTTTCAGTGATTTAATCGGAATGATTCCTTCCATCACTGGCAAAGTAGAGCTCGTTTATGAGGGAGAACAGGAAGGCTCTTCCTTTGTAGCCAATCATTTGATAAGTGAAGCAACGAAAACACTTTTCTTAACGTACTTCCCGAGAATTGATAAGCTTAAAAAACAAGATCAAGATACGCCTTACGATGCTGTTCTAAACTGGTTTTTCGAGACAGATGCTTTTGAATTGTCTGATGAAGCGAGTGAAGAATCGTACCTTACAGCTTTAAATACGATTGCACCATTGAAGAAACTCATCATGAAATACCAGCCAAATGTTTCGGAAATTGACATTCCCTTTTTAATGGAATTTGTGCTCTGGGCCTTGGTTGAATTGAAACAATTATCAAAACGACGCACTGCTAATGGCATGTCATTCAATGATGTTTACGACAATTTAATCAAAGGATTGTAAACTAATTCAATCACGAATAAAGGAGTTGTTTAATATAATTGACTCCTTTTTTTATTCAAACCAATTATAAGAACTGTTTTTTTGCTGAAAAGGATTTCGATTCAAGATTCCATTGAAAACCAATTCCGGACGAACTCATTTCTATTGAATTCATAAGTTTATCTAACGATTTTTTGGAATGTCGGCTATGGATAGAATATGCTACTAAATCAAAAACAAACAAAAAACCACCTTGCATTAAAAGACTGTTTCCATACCCATTGAATTGG
>CAISOQ010000260.1 GCA_903887095.1 uncultured Flavobacteriia bacterium | reverse complement strand
ATGAAGTAGTTCTCATACAACGGCCCTGTAAATAAGGTGCTCAGAAATTGAACTTGAATACTAGCTTCATCCTTCTTTGTTGCAATCGTGTATTCATCTGGACGAAAAACAATTCTTTTCCCGTTTCTATTTACAGCATTAACCGCACCAAACAAACGCGCTTCTTCAATGGTTTTTGACTTGTAATATAAGTCCTTCGGCTTTCCGGATCGATAAAACTTCCCATTTTTCATACAAAATATGCGATCAGCCAAACTCAGCATTTCAGCGCCATCGTGAGAAACAAGTACAAAACTTGTTTTTCTAATTTTTCGGAGTTCCAATAAATAGGAAATTAATTTACTTCTCAGTCGACCATCCAAATGCACAAAAGGTTCATCCAACAGCAAAACACGAGGTTCACATGCCAATGCTCTGGCCAAGGCCAAACGTTGCTGCTCTCCACCAGATAAAGTAGTAGCTTTTTGCTTCCTAAATTCTGACAACTCCATTAAAGTCAACAATTCTTCAATTAATTGATTACGTTCCTTTAAAGGCAAGTAGAGAATTTGCTCTCTAATATTCTCCTCAACAGTATGATACGTATCTAAATGAAAATCTTGATTAACTAACTGTATTTCAGGATGACCGGGCACTAGTTTCACCAATGGCCCCTTCACTTTTTCGCCTAAAAATTCAACACTTCCAGACGTCGGCTCTTGTATACCGGCCATAATTTTCAACAAGGAAGTCTTGCCTGCCCCACTTTTACCGACAATCCCAATAATCTCGCCTTCTTTCAACGTAAAGTTAATCTCTGTTAAAACAGGACGATCAAACTTTAAAGCAACCGAATTGACCTCTAACATCAGAAAATCAGTTCTTTAGGAAATTCTTTTGATGCAATATATATTCCTGGGATTGGATTGGACATTGGTTCGTAGTCCTTCAAGAAAATTTTTAGGCGCATGTCTTTCCCAGATTGATCAATTTCATATGAATCAACAATACTTGCTGAGGCACCAACAAAAGTAGTTGGAGCATCGGCTGAAGCGATTTCAAACAGGAGCATCCTTGTCACTTCATGGCTAAAAATCTGCCCATCAGGCATTTCTCCCTGCAAGGGAAATGAAGCATCCTCAATAGCCGTCACGCTCAACACATCCGAAGTAATTGCAAATTCATCTTCCCATTCATACCTTAAATTGTTTTCAGACTCTTTACCATTGTGCTGGGCTTCAGCATATTCAGGTGAAAAATGCTCATTGAGGAGATAAACATTTACAATACACTCTTTCTTCTTCATCGTATAAAATTAATGCGATAAATTCCTTTCAGAGCACAATCAACGTCTTCTTCTCCACAACCTTTTGTTACTTTTGCATTCAATCGATTAACAAATAAGAACATTGAAAGGATTAACCATTCAAATTAGAAAACAAAAGACAGAATCCATTCTAAGAAAACATCCATGGATTTTTTCTGGTGCAATTGAATCTGAAACAAGTCAATTAGTGGATGGTGACATCGTTACAGCTACTGATAATCGAGGAAACTTTTTGGCAATTGGCCATTTTCAACATGCCACAATTGCACTGAGGGTATTAAGCTTTGAAAACGTCAATATTGACCTGGATTTTTTCCAACGTCGAATCGAAAACGCCGTTGAATTAAGGAGAAAACTAGGCCTTTTTGAAACCGGAAACACTATTTGTAGACTTATACATGGCGAAGGAGATTCTTTACCGGGTTTAATTATTGATTATTACAATGGATGCGCTGTCATTCAATGTCATAGTATCGGTATGTATCGTTCCGTAGATCTTATTTCAGAATCCTTAAAAAAAGCGTTGAAGGATGACCTTAAGGCGGTTTACTCAAAATCATCCGACACATTGCCTCAGCGATCAGATGTTACTGACAAATACCTATTTGGTAGTTGCGAAACGCCTCATATTGCTCACGAATATGGTGTAAAACTCAATATCGATTGGATCAATGGTCAAAAAACCGGTTTTTTTATTGACCAGCGTGAAAACAGAGCCCTTTTAGGCAAGTATGCCAAAGGCAAGAAAATACTCAATACATTCTGCTATTCTGGAGGTTTTAGTCTTTCCGCAATTCAAAACGGAGCAACATTGGTGCATTCATTGGATAGTTCAAAAAAAGCCATTGAATTAACGGAGCAAAACGTTGTTTTAAATGGGTATGGTGATCGACATGTATCCATCGTTGCTGACGCAATGGAATACATGAAAGATCTCAAAGAAGATTACGATATTATTGTTTTAGATCCACCTGCGTTTGCTAAGCACCGTGACAAACGACATAAGGCGATACAGGGATACAAACGACTTAACGCACATGCTATTCGTCAAATAAAGCCGGGTGGATTAATTTTCACCTTCTCTTGTTCACAGGTTGTCGATAAATACCTTTTCAACAATACTGTTATTGCAGCAGCAATTGAAGCAGGAAGGCATGTGAGAATTATTGAACAATTGCACCAACCTGGTGATCATCCAATTAATGCGTTTCATCCAGAGGGTGAATATTTGAAAGGATTAGTCATTGAGGTTGAATGAAATTTGAACCATTGAACTTTTGAACTATTGAACATTTGAACCTATTTCAATTCCCAAATCCTTGACCATAGATTACAGATATAAAACCATCCTCGGAGTCGCTTTGCCACTTATGGTGTCAAGTTTCATCCAGGCCATTATCTTAATCACAGATTCCTATTTAATAAGCAGACACAGTACGATTGAATTTGATGCCGTTGGAAATGGCGGATTAATATACGTTACTATGTTTATGGCACTTGCAGGAATGGGAGATGGAGCTCAGATCTTGATAGCGCGAAGAATCGGCCAAAATCGTTTTGATTCGATCGGTAGAATATTTGGAACCTCAATTCTAACTCACCTCGTAATTGCCTCCATCCTATTTATCATCATGCAATTTATAATGCCTGGCATGTTGGATTGGTATTCAAAACACAAAGATTTAAGTGCTCTTCAAGGAAAGTTTATCCGCATCAGAAGCTTCGCATTGTTCTTTGCAATGATCACTATCTCAATTCAGGCCTTATTCATAGCGAAAGGTCGCACTTGGATT
>CAISOQ010000259.1 GCA_903887095.1 uncultured Flavobacteriia bacterium | reverse complement strand
GCTGCTCATCCTAAAGTAAAATTCAACATGAACGAAAAAGGGGGCTAACATCATGTTAGCCCCCTTTTAGATTTAAATAATCGGGTCTTATTTTTTAACAACAACCTTTCGAGTCACCTCATTCGATCCGTTGGATAATGTTACATTGTAAATTCCAGAAGCAACTTCACCAAGTTTCACTTCTTTAATGTATTGCCCATTTTGATTTTCAATATTCTCATTGTAAACCAATCTTCCAACTTCATCGTATACTTTAATCGTATACACTTCAGAAATACTTGCGTTGAAAGAAACACTGAATTCACCTTGAGATGGGTTCGGGTAAACTGAAAGCTGATATACATTCAATTCTTCTACCCCTAATCCAGTCACAGTGTATGCATTAGAAGCCGATGAAGGGCAACCGTTACTTGTCACAACAACTGTATAGTTTCCATTTTGTGTTGGAGTGTATGATTGTGATGTTGCACCGCTAATAGCATTTCCATTCAAGTACCATTGGTTTCCTGTCGATGAACTTGAAGTTAAAACGCCACCTGAATAGGCAACAGTTGCTGCGGATGGGGAAGATGTAACTGTCATCGTCAATGTGTTTGATGGTGCTGATGACGTTGTAACACAAGTTGAACTTGATGTTAGGATACATGTAACGGTACTTCCATTTGTCAATGCACTAGATGTGTATGTTGAATTGTTAGATCCTACATTTGCACCATTGACTGACCACTGATAAGTTGGTGCAGATCCTCCATTAGAAGCAGCTGCATAAAACGTTGTGGATGCACCAGAACAAATAGTGTTATCTCCTGATATTGTTAAACTTGGAGCAACAGGTGTAGTAACTGTTACGGTAATTGTATTGGAAGTTGCTGGGTTGTTCGTAACTGTACCATCACTTGATGTCATAATGCAATAAACCGAAGATCCATTTGTCAACGTGGAAGTTGTATAGGTGCTTGAAGTAGCTCCCGATACTGCATTTCCATTCACGTACCACTGATAATTTGGTGTGGTGCCACCATTTGTTGGTGCTGCAGTAAAAGTAATAGATGCACCAGTACATATGCTATTGTCAGTGTCATTGGAAGTCGCAGAAACATTTGCAGCTGTGCTCGAGGCAAGTTGGAAGGAGTAAATACGAGTTCTTTTTGGATTTGATGAATTTCCTCCACAATATTCTGCTGTATGCCAGAAAGTTGAGCCGTCGGGGTCAAGTGAGGTATGAGAATAGTCCCCCCAGCGGTTAGTTCCAACATTTTGAGAAACAACTCCAGGGATTGCCTCCGCTTCTGCAAAGGTCATTGTATTCAGTGGATCATTGGCTAAACGTCCAGTGTAGTACAAACCAGGATACACAGTTGACGAACCAGATTTTGTGTAACAAAGAGCAATGTTGCCGGCATCATCCATCGCAATTGAACCAATCCAGCGATAGTACGAATCCGGTGTGTAAATACTTTGTTGATGAACCGACCATGTTCCTGTAGTCTGATTTTGGCGCAATTCAGCCCACATGACACTGCGCTGAGTCGTGCTAATTTTAACTCCCCAGTTTAATACAACTGTATTGTAACCACTCCATTTTCTCCACTGCGCACGGTAAGTCAATACTCCTCCGATTCCATCTAGTTTGGACGTAGTGCCTGGTTGTGCAATGTCATTCCACGAAGAATTGTAAGAAGCATCAAAGGCGTTCGTGGCTAGTGCTTGCACAAAACTTACGCTTAAAGTTGGCGTTGTAGGAGTCCAATTCACAGCAGCTTGGTAAATTTGGATACCATCAATTGCACCTCCTCCCCAAGCGTTGTCTGAATAAGAAAAAATTGGACAAGCCCCGCTTGTTGGTAAACCACCATTACCATCCGCGTCGGCAGGTAGAGGGCAGAAAAATCCGCCACCATCAGGTGGGTTGAATGTCGTGTAAACAGAACGTGCAGAGGCGTTTCCAGCCAACATAGCAGTTCTTTCAAAAGCGAAAACTTTTTGAGTTCCCTGATTCGATGTCATGTAGTAACCATCGTGCCAGATAGAGAATTTGAGGTAGTCAGGAAATTGAGGCGAACTGAATGTATATGTGTACCATGAACCCAGTGGATCACTTGTTGCCGATACAGCAATGTAAATTTTGTTACCCGATGTGCCGAATTGCGAAAGAAACCATCGGTCAGCGTAACGGTCATACATAATGATAGGGTCGCCACTATTCGGAGTATCAGGATTCCATAAAGTTCCAAGTGTGAAAGTTTGAACAGTTGAACCATCAGACTTGTTTATTATCCTAATTGGTGTGGCATTGATCCCTTGCATGTAATGCTGCAATCCTGCAGCTCCAGAAGGATCATGAGGGTAGCTTTGTGCTGCTTGTCCCAAAACATTGACTAGCGTTTTTTGAGGAGTTCTGCTACCATTTTGCGTTTGGAAAAGAGAGGAATCATTGCCGTAAGCAAGCCCGAAATCCTTCGTATTGAATTCGAAATTTTGTGATTTTCTGTATTTCCCTCTTTTGTCGCTCTCTTCAGCGTGTTCTTTTTTATGTTGGCGGATAACTTTTTTAATGTTGACTGGATTCTCTTCCAATATCTCGCGTAACGGTTTGGTGACGGCAAATTGTTCGCAGGTTATTGACCCAGACTCATTATTTTGCGCCAAACTAACAAAACTAATGCTGGATAAAAGCAACACAGAGATTGTGAGTTTAAGTTTTTTCATAGTTCAAGTTTAGAGTTTGAATTTCAAATTTAGTGAAAAAAGAATCATAATCAAATGTCAGAATTCACATGAAATATTTCTTTTGATATGTAAATTTGACAAAAACTAACTATGAAAATTCTTCTTTCTCCTGCTAAATCATTACAACTAACGGATAATTGGAAAGCACCGTTGGTAAGTCAAGCTAGTTTTTTGGAAGAATCTGAAAAATTGATAAAAAAACTTCAAAAGTTTTCACCTAAGAAAATTGCTCAACAAATGTCAATCTCTCCGGATTTAGCGGAATTAAATCATGCTCGTTTTCAGCAATGGTTAAAGCCTCTGGAAGTTTCTGAGAACATTATTCCAGCCATTTTTGCATTCAATGGAGAGGTATACAAGGGATTTGATGTATCAAGTTTAAGTGAATTGGAATTAACTCGGGCTCAAGAGAGTGTATTTATTTTATCAGGTTTATATGGTGTTTTGAAGCCACTCGATCTCTGTATCCTTATCGACTTGAAATGGGGACTAGATGGCAGATTTCTCCATCTCAGAAAAACTTGTATGATTTTTGGCGAAAGAAATTAACGAATCACTTAAAGTCCGAACTTTCTGCAAATGAATCAATAGTGAATCTGGCTTCAACAGAATATTCGAAGGCCATAGACTTTAAATTACTGAAAAATAAAGTGATTACACCTCAGTTTAAGGAATTAAAAAATGGTGAATTTAAGGTAGTAATGATGTATGCCAAGCATGCGCGAGGAGCAATGGCAAGATACATTGTACAAGATAATTTGAAGGAAATTGAAGAACTTAAACTATACACTGTAAATGGCTACACTTACGATGAAAAGCAATCAACAGAATCAGAATGGGTTTTTATAAGGTAAATGGAAATCGTTAAATAAAGTCATCGTTTTTTTCCAAAACATCCCAAGTGTGGTCAGCTAAGAGTTTGATTGTAGCCATGAAATTAAAATCATTTTTTGATCTTCCCCATTGATTTGGGGCAATCATGGAGAGTAAATACTGCCCATTTCCTTTTACGTAAAGGTGGTAAACATGATTGATTAATGGTTCAAAGCGCATTTCTGACTGGTAAATGAACTCGGATATTTTCTTTCGGTCTTGTAATTTTTTTGCTTGTTCAGCCAACAATTGCATTTGCTCATAAATCTGAGACAATTGCATGTCGGTCTGATGCTCCATCGCTGAAAGCGCCCTTCCTTTTATTTTCCCTCTGTCTTCAGGTTGAATCAAAGCACTTCCCGCGTGATGCGGATATTCCAGGGAATGTGGATTTTGAGTGATTTTGTCTGGGTCTATGGGGTTTTGAAATTCTTTTTCTGCCATATCAACTAAACATATGGATAGTTGTAATGTTCATGATTGTTTTGTAATTCCTAAATACCATTGTTTGATAGAGGAAATGGTGAGATTCTTTTGTTCTAAATGAGGATGATGGCCACATTCATTTAGTAGTATTGTTTCACACTTCCCTTTTATATTTGATTTTATTAACTCAAGTTGTTTGGGCGTTCCATACTGATCTTGAGCGCCTTGTGCTATCAGACAGGGAGATTGAATTGAAGATATATCTTCACAGATATTCCAGTTTAAAAAGTCGTCCGCTAACCAAGTGTTGGCCCATGCATAAAAAAGTACTTTGGTTTTGTCGCCATGGTAATTGTACAACTTATCTAATTTTCCTTTTTCAAAGGCGTCTATTGCTGGTGCGATTCCTGCAATTGTTTCAGGTTCATTTATAACATGTGCAGCCATTGATATGATTGCTTTGATTTTTTCTGAATACATTGCCGCATAAAGTAAAGCGATTGTGCCACCGTCTGAATGTCCAACTAAAATAAATTGTTGATCTTCAGGATATAATTTAGAAAGAAAACTTGGTAATTCTTCGTGTGCGTAGTTGTGCAGATAGGATGCGTCCCTTTTTGATGTTAATTCACTTGATTTTCCGTAACCTTGACGTTCATAAACGATTCCATTCAATTGGAGTTCTTCACATAAAAGTCTTGGAAAATCTTTCCATTGGGGAATCGAGCCAAGCGCTTCATGCAGAAATACGAGAACTGGAGAATTTAGGCGTGTTTGTGTCGAAGTAATTTCCTCGTAATGAAGCCGGATTTTATTTAATTGTACAAATGGCATGGCATAAAAAAAGGGATTCAACAGAACCCCTTTGTATAAGTTTGAATAAAATTAATTTTTAACTCTTTCCACGTAAACACCTGTTCGTGTATCAACTTTAATTACTTCGCCATTGTCAATAAAAAGAGGCACTCGAACTTCTGCACCCGAAGCAATCGTTGCAGGCTTCATAGAGTTTGTAGCCGTATCCCCTTTGACACCAGGCTCCGTGTATGTAACCTCAGAAATAATGTACATCGGTAAATCAACAACAAGTGGCATTTCTTCTTCAGCATGAAAGAGAATGTTACAAATCATACCTTCAACCAAAAACAATGGTTTTTCGATCATTTTAGCAGGAATATTAACTTGTTCGAAGGTTTCATTATTCATGAACACAAAATCAGTTCCTTCTTGATACAAATATTGGTATTCTCTATTTTCTATTCGAACAATTTCAATTTTATGTCCTGCTGAAAAGGTGTGATCCAATACTTTTCCAGATTCAATTTGTCTTATTTTAGTTCGAACAAATGCCGGTCCTTTACCAGGTTTCACATGCTGGAATTCAATAATTTGAAAAAGTTTTTCGTTGTGCTTGATACACAATCCGTTTTTAATTTCTGCTGTAGTTGCCATTTTAATCGAAAATTTCGGTGCAAAGATAGGAAATCAATTGCAGGTACATGCTATCTGAATTACTTTAATCATGCTTTGTTTTCAAGGACATAGTAGCATGTTGTAGTGAAGAAATCTCTTACAAATGGAATATTCAGCAATCTCGGCAGCTTGCGAAGCTTCAACTTAAATTTGATTTCGTAATTCGGATTAATCAAATACAATGTTTCCTTTTTGATGCTAAAACCATTCTCAGTAACAATTTTCTTAAAACGGCCAATGCTTATTTTTGTATCCCTGATTTCTTCTAAGCAAACAATTGTTTCTTTACTTTCCCCAAATAATTTCAATATTCCTCTGTAAAGTGGGTAGGGCAACAAGTGAAAATAAGGTAGAAAACTTAGAAATTTGCTTCTACAGATTTGCTGGTGTCCACCAAATGGCATTCTCCATGATGGGAAACCAAAGAAGAGTTTACTGCCTGGCTTTAAATACTGTTTTATGTGAGCGAAAAATAACTCCTGGTTCGGAATATGTTCAATTGTATCTCGCATATAAACTAGATCAAACTTCTCAACTTCTGAAGTATTAAGTTTATAAATATCACTGGCAATAAGTTTTAAATTGTCTCTGTTAGGGTGGTTTTGGTAAAAAAGTTTTCCGTTCGCAATTTTGTTTTCAGAGATGTCAATACCATACACTTTACAGCCCATTTCAACAAAAGGTTGCACATTTCCTGCTTCTCCACAACCAATCTCAGCGATTACCAAATATGAAGTAATTGGAATGATTTCTTCAATAAAAGGAATTACATATTTCTGAGTTACAACTCCTTGTTCTTCGAAGTACTGCTTTCTGTCTGTATGTCGTTCTTGCACGTGATCAATTTCTTATTATGCGAAAATAAGGATTGTTAGCCACTTTGAATTCAAAGGGAAAAACTAAATTTGTGTCATGGTTCTCACGTGAGTCGTAGAGTTAACCTATCCGCATTGTGCGGAGCCCATGCAGTTTTATCTTGAAGCTTACCTATTTGACCATCAGGAGCGTCTCAGGCAAGCAATGGCGGGCTGCAAACTGGAAACGGTTTTAGAAGGATTTCTATCAGCAGATTACAAAGAATGTCGGCAATCCTAAACGTGTTTTCTGAAGCTTCGGAAAACTCAGCTGCATGGGTTTTTTATTTTTTCAAAAGTTTACGATTTAAACGATGTTCAATTTGTTCAACGGGTTCAAAATGTTCACTTCGTTCAAAATGTTCAAATTACAATTGAATAGGTTTATTTTTTTTGGCATTTAATTG
>CAISOQ010000258.1 GCA_903887095.1 uncultured Flavobacteriia bacterium | reverse complement strand
GTCCATCGATGAAACCAAGACATTAACGCACTGAATATCATGTGGAGTATTGTGAGTAAAAGCACTGCGCTCATTGCAGCAGGAAACTCGAATGCTGAATAATCTATGAATTGCCCAGATACAATAAAAGCAGCTATTGTTATGATTTCAAAAATCGATGCGTTGATTCTGTTTTGAGCAAAAACATTCTCAATGATTGATTGATCGAGGTGCTTGGTGGTTCGACTTTGATAGATTTTAAAGTGACGTCCAAAATAATAATAAGTTCTTTCGTTTTCAGTTCTAAAATAGTTGTACCACCTTTCACTTGATTTAGACTGAGTTACCGATTTTATTGGGTTGTCAGACATTTCCTCTGCAGAAAGTCTTTGACCTTTTTCTCTAGTTGTAGGAAAAAAATAAAAGATGGATAACAATATGAATGCTCCAAAACCTAAAATAAAACCTACGACATAAGTAGAAATTGTGCCAGTTGAAGCAAATTCCTGATCGGTCTGAAATTCAACCATTTTTTTGAGGTAAAAAAGGATGAATACAATTGGTACTAGGGTGTTGTTGATACAGAATTTGAAAAAAGGTCGGGAAACAGTCGCTAGAAAAGGATAGCGAGGTCCAAGTTTAATATAGCTATAGGTATTGAAGGCCATGGTAAATCCACCTATCGCAAATCCAAGCAAAGAGAATGACCAAATACTTATTTTACCAAGGTATTCTGGAGAGAAAAAAAGAATTGGGATTCCAAAAGCTCGTCCAAAAGACTCAGAGACTATTAGGAAAAGAAATGTCCAATAAAAAAGAGAAATGAGGTTGTATTTGAGATGTCCGAAAAGTATATTCACCGGAAAAAAAGAGCGAATTGCTCTGCCGACAGTGGATATTTTCGAAAGTATCATTCTACAATATACTAAATTAAACCATTCATTCGTACATTCTAACTAAAATTAAAGTTGTGATTTCCAATGAAATCATAGACTAGATAAGCCAATAATTTTCCACTTATCAATTCTTCAGAAATAGTATTTGGCGCGGCCTCTGGTAGGTGCAAGTAGCAAGGATTTAATTCCCTGGCCATTTTGCTGATGTAATAACGAGCTTGTTCAACCGTTAGCCCGCTTGGTGAGAACGCAGAGCTAGGGGAGTAGGCTATAGCATCCATGTCTAATTCGATACCAGTGAATTTTGAAGATCGGAATAGTCTTACAAATGTTTCAATATCGGATTGAAAATCGCTTTTACCTGAAACGTAATTGTCAAAAAAGGTATGTGGAGAGGCATTTTGATTTAGAAAATCTAGAATATACTGGTTGTTATATGCTTTGTGCAATCCTATGATACCGTATTTTTCAATCAATCCCTCTTTAATCGCATAGCTAAATGGATTGCCACTGTGTCGCCCTTCGAGTGCTCTGCAATCGGCATGTGGATCAAGGTTGATAACATTAATTGCGTTTCCTTTTAATTTATTCATTGCCTTAATAATTGGAAAGGCATTGTTGTGTCCACCACCAATAATAATTGGTATTATGTTAGAAGGGCAAAGATCTATGATTTTTTGAAAAACGATATTGTCAAGATCATCAACAACAATTGAGAGGTCAGATGGAACGTTAGCAGTTGGCTTGAGGGAAATGCGTCCAGCAAGAAAGATGTCATTTCCAATTAAGAATTGATTTGATTGCATGTTCAAGAACCGTTTTAAAAATGCCTTGAACGCATTCTCAGCTCCAGAATTTCCACCATTTGCTTGCGGACCAATGCTTTCTTCAATGCCAAGGAGCATGAATTTTGTGTTGCTTGTATGATGAAGTGTAACTTGCTCGCCGATTCTTTTTTCTCCATTGCGAACGGAAACTAAGTCCTGAAGATCAGAATTAGTGTAAGTTGCATATTCAAAGAATTCACTTTGCATCTTCGAATGGTTGAATTAATCCTAAAAAGTTCAGCGGAGCTTGAATTGGCCTCATTGTCGCTTTGGTTACAAAGACGAGTGTAGTTGTTGCCTTGGCAATCAGTTTTCCTTTGTCATTGCTCAATTCATATTCAAAATATATTCGTGCCCCATTTATTTCTTTGATATGGGTTTTTATGGTCAGTAGGTCATCATAGTAAGCTGGCGAAATGTATTTCACCGAAAAATCTGCCACGGGCAACATGATTCCTTCATCTTCAAGTGATTTGTAACTCATCCCTAAGTTACGAATGGCTTCAACTCTTCCAACTTCAAAATATTGGGCATAAAATCCATAATAACAATAACCCATTTGGTCAGTCTCTCCATACCTAACACGTATTTCTGTGTTATGAACATAAGAATACATCATGACTGCTCTTACGAAACAAAAATAAAAATGTTGTAATGCTTGTTAATTTGTTGCTAAAACCGTAAATTG
>CAISOQ010000257.1 GCA_903887095.1 uncultured Flavobacteriia bacterium | reverse complement strand
GGAAAAATATCTATTGCTTCAATTTGATTTACCGTATTTGAGAAATAGCCAACAGATTGGTCATTTATAAATACTTCCCATTTATTAATGTTGAAGTTGATTTCCAAGCGGAAATTAAACCATGAACCCTGAGGATATGCTGCCGAAAAACCAGCAACCTGATTAAATACCAACGTCCCATTATCTTTGAAGTAAGTATCAAGTGAGTAAGTATTTCCCATTACTGCTGTTTTCTGTAAATTGAAATAAGCCGCTTTACCTGAATTCACTTTCATGTTGAATTCCATTTCAAATTGACCACTACTCAAAATACCAAAATGACGAATAAGATCCACGGGGCCACCTGTTGAGGCGGTTGAAGAAAAATACAATGAATTTGAGGGACTCGATGCATCGGCATTCGTTACATTAACATCTTCAGCTCCTCCGGGAGCATTACTCCATGTTGTCCATTGCCCACCACTTTGCGGACAGAGTTTCATTCCAGCTGTATAGCTATCAAAATTATCTAGAAATATTTGTGAAAAGGACGATACGGATAGTAACAAGCCTGTAATCAAAAGTAATTGTTTTTTCATGCTCCTCATTTTTTTTATGAAATACTAAAGTACACTATTAACGAGATGCAATTTGTAAAAAAAAGTATGTCATTATTGAAGTCTTAAATCATTTGAAATAGCGAAAATCTTGTCCTTTCTTCAAACCAATAACTGTTTCATAAATCAAACGAATGGTATTTTCAACATCTTCTTTACGAACGGTTTCAACAGTTGTATGCATATAGCGCAATGGCAATGAAATCAATGCACTCGTCACTCCTTCATTTGAATAAGCAAATGCATCCGTATCTGTTCCAGTTGCTCTTGATGCCGCTGCCCGCTGAAAAGGAATCTTGTGTTTCTTAGCTGTATCAATGATGTGTTTTAACAGGTTATTTTGTACCGCTGGACCATAAGTCAATACGGGACCATCTCCTGATTTTTGGTCACCATTTTCAATTTTATCTACCATTGGTGTGGCTGTGTCATGGCAAACATCTGTTATGATGGCTACATCTGGTTTTATGCGTCGTGCAATCATTTCTGCTCCTCGCAAACCAACTTCCTCTTGCACGGAATTTACGATGTATAATCCGAATGGTAGTTTCACCTTATTTTCCTTAAGCATTTTAGCTACCTCAGCAATCATAAAACCGCCAACACGATTGTCTAGCGCCCTGCCCACATAGCGGTTTTTATTCAAAATCATGAATTCATCTTCAAAGGTAACCACGCAACCCACGTGAATGCCTAACTTCTCAACATCTTCCTTCGAGTCACATCCACAATCCAGAAAAATATTTTTTAGACTTGGTGTTTCTTCTTTCTGTTGACGCATGTGTATTGCTGGCCATCCAAAAACCGCTTTAACAATTCCTTTATCGGTATGAATATTTACGCGTTTTGAAGGTGCAATCATATGGTCCGAACCACCGTTTCTGCGCAAATAAATAAACCCATCTTTTGTAATATAATGCACAAACCATGAAATTTCATCGGCATGTGCCTCAATTACTACTTTGTAATCCGCTTCAGGGTTTATAACCCCAACCACCGATCCATAATTATCGGTAAAATATTCATCGATATAGGGTGTCAAGTATTCTAACCATAATTTTTGCCCATCTGACTCAAATCCAGTTGGACTTGGATTATTAAGATATACTTCTAAAAAATTTTCTGATTTACTTGTAATTACCTTTTTCATTTTTGTTGTTCTTAAATTTTTAATGCCATTAATTCATTAGCGCATTAATGTAATATTTCCTTTGATGATTGATTCTGCTCCGTCGACACAAACTGCTTTCAAATAATAATCATAAACATCTGGATCAAGCTGTTTTCCTCTATATGTACCATCCCAACCAATGGTTCTATCTGTTGATTCAAACACCATCTCTCCCCATCTGTCGAAAATTCTGAATAGCATTCCTTCAATCAATTGTCCACGCACAAATAAAATGTCATTTTCATTATCTCCATTCGGTGAAAAAGCATTAGGAATAAATATAAATGGTTCCCCACATATAAAAGTAAATGCCTTCACCAAAACGGTGTCTGATTTGACACACACTCCATCCGTCACTTCTAATTGAAACAAGGTGGTTTCATTAATTTCAGCACTTGTGGTTTGCATAGTCGCATTTGTCACAGCACCGGTGGGACTCCATGAATACTGCAAACCTGAAGGTTGACCTGTCAAAGTAACAGTTGAACCAACCCCAACATTGTATTCCGAAGCTGAAGCAACCACAGAACCTTCAGGAATTATGCCTACTGCAATAAAAATAGAATCTTGAACCACACAACCATTTGAGGCAGAAGCGGTCACATAAATATATTGAGATACACTTGGATTTACTTGCACTTGATTTGAAGTACTCGGAGTCACAATCAATGAATCCGGTTCCCAAGCATAGGAGAATGTGATTGAAGGATTCGAATTCAAAGCAATAATAGTCGAAACATCACCGATACAAATGGAGTCGTTTGCTGATAATTCAAGTGAAGAACTTATGAATGTAACCTGAACACTATCAATCTCATAACAACCCAGATTCCCAGCCATGACATAATAGGTTGTGGAACCTGGGGGAGTAATTGTCAGAACAGAATCAGCCACATTTGCATTAAGCGTATCAGAAAAAGCAGCATTGGAGGACCAAATAAAATAATCTGCTGTTCCGTATGAATTCGCTGTTAATTGAACAGGGACAGGTGAACATAATTCTACTGTTGAACCAGCATTTATTTGAATAGAGTCTGTTACAGTTATTGTAATTTGTGCAGTATCCGTTAATAGACAAACACTATCCGTCACATACAAGTAGATATCGTAAACACCCGGTGTATTATATGTTATTGACGGGTTGAAAATGACGGAAGTTGTGTCCCCATTTCCAAAATCCCATAAATAACTATCTGATGTTGTAGAAAAATTATCCAAAACAACATTGAATGTAGAACACCCTATCGTCTGATCTGCAGAAAACTCCGCATTTGGAATTAATTGAAAATCAAATTTGAAAACAATATTGTTACAATTGGTACTCAAATTATCATTTGACCAAGCACCTGGCGTCGTAGGAAAATCTGAATGTCCGCCACAACCTCCGCAAACAGATTGATAGACAATACCATTTTTATCAAAACGCGATGTTCCACCATCCACATGCTCATGAGCCAAATTTCCTCCGAGGTATGAACCATATAACATTGAGTTAAAACTCTTATCGATTACTAAAAGATAAAAATCAAAGCCATCAGCAGGATTTTGAAGAAATGCATTTGATGTTACGGGCATTCCGCTGAGTGGTGTTCCTTGAAGTATGTTTGCTCCCCAACCAGAAATATACATGTTCCCGCATATGTCAACAAGGAAGGCCGATGGAGAAATATTGGTTGCTGCACTTCCGTTTCCAAATACAGTTGAATTAAGATTTATTGTCAAAGTAGGATCAAGCTTAATAACATATTGACTGCTATTCGGAATTGTAAATGATGCATTGTTTACAGGAAAAACTCCTCCCTCAGATT
>CAISOQ010000256.1 GCA_903887095.1 uncultured Flavobacteriia bacterium | reverse complement strand
TTGAAGTATTATTGGATGCCACGAATGATTTTGACCGCTCAATTGAATTGCTTAGTACACTTCAAGAACATATTGAATACCGTTTAAAGCAGTACACGAAATGTATTGCAAAGAGCACACCTAACTATTTGAAGTACCTGATAGAAACGTACAACAGGCAGTTGACGCAGATGTTAAGGAATTCTTTAGATAATTAAAATTTCAAGCCGTTTACACGAATCGTCATTTGGTCGAATTTCGAATCAATTGAATGTAAAAGTTGATTCCCTCTTTGTAGGTTTTTATTGAAATACGTTCATTAATTCCATGAATTCTATTCAAGTCAGAAGGTTCTAAACGAAAAGGTACAAATCTGTAAATGTTTTTTGTGAGATTTTTATAATGTCTTGAATCAGTGCTTCCCAGAACTAGATATGGTGCAACGATTAAATCAGGAAAAACCTGTTTAGCTGTTTTTTGCATCAAACGAAAAGTGGGGGATGAAGGATTTGAAACAATCGATGGTTCGTAATTGAATTTACCATTCGTTTTAATATGAATTCTGGGGTCATCAATTATTTCCTTAACTCGCTCAATTACTTGTGAAATAGTTTCCCCAGGCATGATCCTAAAGTTAATAATTGCCTTGGCTTTAGTCGGGAGGACGTTTTCTTTTTCTCCAGCTTTAAAAACAGTTGTAGCCATTGTTGTATGTAAAGTTGCACGCGTGGCATTATTCATATCAAGCTTTTGTTCAATAAAAGAAGAAAAAAGCCACTTGTTAGCAATAGCGAAACGTAACCCGAAATTCATTTCTGGACTTATGTAATCGAACATTATTGAGCCCACACCGCTCATTCGTGATGGGAAAACATAGTTTTCTAAATTCTTAATGGCGGAGCTTAAAATCCCAATTGCACTCTCCTTTGGAGGCATTGAACTGTGTCCTCCTTTTTCTTTAGCGGTCAATTCTAAACTTAAATACCCCTTTTCAGCAACCCCAATTATCGCTATGGGCTTTCTAATACCCGGCACAATTCCTTTTATAATGGAGCCACCCTCATCCAAAACAAATTTAAGTTGGACCTTTTTTAATCGAAGGTATTCAGCAATTCTCAGCGCACCTTGCTTTCCTCCAACTTCTTCGTCATGACCATAGGCAAGGAAAATAGTTCTTTTCGGTTTGTAATTATGAGCGATTAAATATTCTATAGCTTCCATTTGTGCCGTAATGCCACTTTTAACATCGAGCGTACCTCTTCCGTAGATGAATCCTTTTTTTATTGCCCCTTGAAAAGGCGGGTGAGACCAATCTGAAAGGGTTATTGCTTCCACAGGAACAACGTCTTGATGAGCCATTAATAAAATTGGACGCAATGTTGGATCACTTCCTTTCCATTCGTAAAGTAGGCTTAAACGGTTGATTTTCTTAAGAAGTAAAGCAGAATCGATGAAAGGGAAATAATGTTTTAAAAACGTGTGAAAATTATAAAATTCATTAGTATCAATCCTTTTGTTTTCTTGGTTCGAAATAGTTTGATACTGAATGGCTTTACTCAGTCTAATTATGGACGAATTAGTTGATTCAACATGTTTGATGGGAGCAAAATGCAACTGTCTTGTTTGGAATCTCAAAGTATTGATAAAAAGAAACACAACCAGCGCCCCTAAACAAATGGAGCTGAATAGAAAAACTTTTTTTAATCGCATTGCTAGTTTGGCAAAAGAAAAAAACTAATAATTCAAAATTACTTCTGACGTATCAAAGGCAGTTGTGAAAACTGTTCTGCTGCCTTGGTCAGAAGTCCCAAGAACCCAATATAAATAAGAGTAATCGGTATTTCCATCATTGATGCAGTAAATAGAAGTATCAAGGCTTCCGTAATAATCCTGGTAGGAAGTAGGACAGCACTCCATGCAACCATTCTTGCCGCTTTGTTTAATATATTGCAAATGATCAACGGCCTGCGGGTTTAAATTATGAAATGTCAATTTAGCCCATGACATAGCGGTTGTACTGCAATTTTTAATGTAATCTGATTCCAGACTTAATTCAGAGAAGTAAATTGTTTCATCAATTAAGAAGTAATTGGATTTACTGATAAGTAAACGGTATTTTTCCATTTTTTCACGAGGAAAAGAAAATGTATAATTTCCCTGAGCATCAGTTTTTGATGAGGCAATTAGCACTTGTTCTGTTGACCCAACCGGAATTTGATAGAATTTCACAGTAGCATTTGATAGTGGTTGTGAAAAAGTTGCGTCTGAAACCAAGCCTTTGATCACGAAATCGGCGCTCTTTTTTTTGCATGACAAAAAGAGAATAAAAGAAGAAAATAGGAGTAGGTGTATTTTTTTCATCTTAAAACTTTTGAATTCTTCATTGTGGAAAACAAAGTAAATATAAATTAATGTTTTAACGAGTAAAGATATACTTTAGTTAAAACCTTTAAATTTAATCACTATGTATTCAGAATCTGATGCGTTAAGTATGTTGGGACCGCTAATGATTGTCCTTCTGGCATTTGCCGTTTTTGCTATAATTGTTATGTGGAAAATTTTCGAAAAAGCCAATCAACCTGGATGGGCTGTATTAATACCATTTTACAATCTATATGTATATACTCAAATTGTAAAAAGACCAGGATGGTGGATGTTGTTGTATTTTCTTGGTGCTGTTCCAGTTCTAGGAAGTATTGCAGTATTGGTTATTTCAATTCTTGACAATATTCGTCTTTCAAGAGCATTTGGAAAAAGTGACGGTTTTGCAGTCGGATTGATATTTCTAAGCATCATTTTTCTTGCAATTTTAGCTTTTGGTGATGCGACATATGATAATTCGGATGCTGACATGAATGGCGACATTCTTGATGCTTGATTTTAATAACTAAAATTACTGAAGAAGGTCTCAATGTGGACCTTTTTTTGTACCCATATTCCTCGTAAATAAGTAAATTTGTTCTTTCAAATTTTAATTATGTCAGACGATAAAAAGGTCATTTTTTCAATGGTAGGTGTTTCTAAAGTTACACCTCAAGGGAAACAAATAATCAAGGATATTTATTTATCATTTTTCTACGGTGCGAAGATCGGAATCATCGGTTTAAATGGATCTGGTAAATCCACTGTAATGAAAATTATAGCAGGATTAGACAAATCATACCAAGGGGATGTCGTTTTTTCTCCGGGATATTCCGTTGGATATCTTCCGCAAGAGCCAGAACTTGATCTGAACAAAACAGTGAAAGAGGTTGTAATGGAAGGGGCGCAGGAAACGGTGGATGTCTTAAAAGAGTACGAAGAAATCAACAATGCATTCATGGATGAAGAAGTCTTGAATGATCCGGATAAAATGGACAAGTTGATCGCTCGTCAAGGTGTTGTTCAAGATAAGATTGATGCGCTTGATGCATGGGAATTGGATACGAAACTGGACCGAGCAATGGATGCACTTCGCTGCCCACCAGATGATCAATTGATTTCAACACTTTCTGGAGGTGAAAAACGACGTGTAGCCTTGTGTCGATTGTTGCTTCAAAATCCGGATATTTTACTTTTAGATGAGCCTACCAACCACTTGGATGCTGAATCGATTGAATGGCTAGAGCAGCATTTGCAGCAATACAAGGGGACGGTGATAGCCGTTACGCACGACCGTTATTTCCTTGATAATGTTGCTGGTTGGATTCTTGAATTGGATAGAGGAGAAGGTATTCCATGGAAAGGGAATTACACTTCGTGGTTGGAGCAAAAAGGAAACCGTTTAAAAGAAGAAGAGAAGTCCGAATCAAAACGTCAAAAAATGTTGGCGCGTGAGTTGGAATGGGTGCGCCTGAATCCAAAGGCAAGACAAGCGAAAAGTAAAGCACGTTTGGCTAACTATGACAAGATGCTCGCTGAAGATTTAAAAGACAAAGAAGCCTTGTTGGAAATGCCTATTCCAAATGGTCCACGTTTAGGTAATAACGTTATCGATGCAGATCATGTTGCTAAATCTTTTGGTGAAAAACTTTTGTATGATGACTTGAATTTTAAGTTGCCGCCGGCAGGAATCGTTGGTGTAATCGGGCCAAATGGTGCAGGAAAAACGACCATCTTTAAAATGATCATGGAAGAATTACATCCTGATGGTGGTTCCTTTAAAGTTGGTGAAACTGTGAAAATTGGTTATGTCGATCAGACCCACAAGGATATTCATCCAGATAAAACAGTTTATGAAGTGGTTTCGAATGGTTTGGAATACGTGGAAGTTGGTAATCAAAAGATTATTTCCAGGGCATACCTATCTAAATTCAACTTTAATGGTGCTGATCAGAATAAAAAGGTGGGAATTTTGTCCGGTGGAGAGCGAAATCGATTGCATCTCGCGATGACTTTGAAAACAGAGGCGAACGTACTTCTTTTGGATGAGCCAACAAATGATATCGACGTCAATACATTAAGAGCGCTTGAAGAAGGGATACAAAATTTTGCAGGATGTGCGGTGGTCATTTCTCACGACCGTTGGTTCCTGGACAGAATATGTACACACATTCTGGCTTTTGAAGGTGATTCGCAAGTGTATTGGTTTGAAGGTTCATACACGGAATATGAGGAAAACCGTAAAAAGCGCCTTGGTGACAATGGTCCAAAGCGTATCAAATACAGAAAATTAGTTTAGACTGTAAATCACGTAAACTGATATGGATCCATTACACGGTATCACACTTGAGCAAATGATCGTTGAGTTGGTGGATGAACTCGGGTGGGAGCATATGGGCTATCTTGTGCCAATCAATTGTTTTAAAAATGATCCAAGCGTAAAGAGCAGTTTGAAGTTTTTGCGTCGCACTCCATGGGCCAGAGCAAAAGTTGAGCAATTGTATTTAGAAAGAATTGTTGAGTTTAAAAAAGATAAATAATTTTAAAATATAAGAAAATGTCAGTAAGAATCCTTGAACCAAAAGTATTGTGGAATCATTTCGCAGATTTAAATGCCGTTCCAAGACCTTCAAAAAAAGAGGAGCGTGTCATTGAATTCATGATGAATTTTGGAAAAAAACTAGGGTTGGAAACCAAAACTGACAAAATTCAAAACGTCATCATTAAAAAACCTGCAACTTCAGGAATGGAGGACAGGACGACCTTGATACTTCAATCTCATTTGGATATGGTGCATCAAAAGAATGCAACAACTGATTTCAACTTTGAAGAGCAAGGAATTGAAATGATAGTTGACGGAGATTGGGTAAGGGCAAATGGAACAACTTTAGGCGCTGACAACGGAATAGGTGTGGCGACAATTATGGCGATTTTGTCCTCCACTGACATTCCTCATCCAGCATTGGAATGTCTTTTTACGATCGATGAAGAAACTGGAATGACAGGTGCCATGCAATTAGATGGGTCTAATTTTCAGGGTAAAATTTTATTAAATCTAGACACAGAAGATGACGATGAATTGTCAATTGGATGTGCTGGTGGAATTGATACCAATACTTCATATAATTACAACCAAGTTCCTGTTAAAGAAGATTTTAAAAATTTTAAAATTACAGTAAATGGATTGCTAGGCGGCCACTCTGGAATGGACATTGACAAGGGGAGAGGGAATGCCAATAAGATTTTAAATCGCCTTTTATATCATTTGTATTCGTTGACAGAAATTCAACTTTTGAATTTCGACGGAGGAAGTTTGCGCAATGCTATTCCAAGAGAAGCAACGTGTGTTATCGCAGCTAATAAAGAAGAAGAGGCAAAATTGAAAAGTGAAGTAGAGCGATTCTTTTCAATCGTTAACAATGAGTATAAGTCG
>CAISOQ010000255.1 GCA_903887095.1 uncultured Flavobacteriia bacterium | reverse complement strand
CTGATGATTTTGAATCTAAAAATTTAAAAGCAAAATATTTTCATCTAACAGATATAGAAGATGAAAGCAACAAATTGCAAACAGAAATAATTCAATCCACCAATTCAGGTGTCATTGTGAAAGATGCTAACCACCTAATGGAAGTTTTGGGTGAGCTTCAACAAGAGTTTGAAAACACAGGGAGTATCGCCTGCGATTCTCACGGCATCGAAAAATATTCTCGGAAAATTCAGGTTGAAAAGTTGGCGGAACTAGTGAAATCAATCCATTCGGGACTATGATCGTCATAGTGAATTACAACATGGGGAATTTACATTCCGTGAAGAAAAAACTGGATCGCTTAAAAGTAGATTCCATCATTTCTTCGGATCCGAATGCTATCCTAAATGCTGATAAACTAATCTTACCAGGCGTTGGACATTTTGGGAAGGCCATGCACAACCTGCAGGAGTTGGGATTGATTGACGCACTTAATCATGCAGTGCTGAGCAAAAAAACACCAATTTTAGGAATTTGCTTGGGAATGCAATTGATGGCAAAAGTCAGTTTTGAAAGTGAAAACAACTCTGCCTGCGAGGGATTGGGATGGTTGGATGCAGAAGTCGTTAAATTTCAGGTAAAAGACACTCTTCGTTTTAAAATTCCGCATACGGGATGGAATTCTGTACAAATTCAAAAAGAATCACCTTTAATGAATAACCTTAAAAATGATTCGGAATTTTATTTTGTACACTCCTATTATTTTAAAGTGAATGATCCTTCGATCGTCCTAAACACAACAGATTACAGTGACACATTTGTTTCAGCAGTTTCGAAAGACGCGATTTTTGGAGTGCAATACCACCCTGAAAAAAGCCACGATGCTGGGATTCAACTTTTAGAGAATTTTGTGCGGCTGGGGTGAAATTAACGATTACAAATTACTGATTGCAGATTGCAGATTACAGATTGAAGATTGCGGATTGCAGATTGCGGATTGCAGATTGCAGATTGTAGATTGCAGATTGCAGATTGTAGATTACTGATTGCAAATTGCAGGTTTATAAAATTAGCCTTTGGTTATATTTGCAATTGGTTCCTTAAAATTAGAAAATATTAAAGTGCATCGTCCTCGCGTCATACCTGTTTTGCTTTTAAAAGACAAAGCCTTGTATAAATCGGTTGGGTTTAAAAATCATCGATACATTGGCGATCCTATCAATGCTGTGCATATTTTCAATGATTTAAGAGCAGATGAACTTGTTTTTCTTGACACACAAGCCACCAAAGAAAACAGAACAATCGATTTGAAATTTGTGCGCATTGTAGGGGAAGAAGCCGACATGCCATTTTCAGTGGGTGGAGGAATAAGAAGCCTTGATAATATTCAAGAAATAATTGCAGCTGGTGCCGAACGCGTTATAATAACGACTTATGCTGCCGAAAACCCGGCATTCATTCAAGAAGCAGCGGCAGAATTTGGATCTTCCACCATTGCGGTATGTATGGACGTAAAGAAGAAACTTTTGGGCGGAATAAAAACATGGACGCATGCAGGGACAAAATCGACATGTTACGATCCGGTGAGCTTTGCCAAACTCATGGAAGAAAAAGGCGCAGGTGAGATCATTGTGCAGTCCATTGAAAAGGATGGCGAAATGAGTGGGTATGATCTAGATTTAATCCGAAGCATTTCTCAAGCTGTTACAATTCCAGTTGTCGCGCTTGGCGGTGCTGGCTCCATTTCAGACCTTCAAAAGGCTCATCGTGAAGGTTTTGCAAGTGGATTAGCCGCAGGAAGCTTATTTGTCTATCAAAGTAAAAAACGCGGCGTATTGATTAATTACCCTGAAGAGTCGTTAAAAAGTTGACAAAAATTACTTTTTTTCGTTCAGAGCTAAAAATCATGCTTAATTTTGTGTGATGCATTCTACTGAATATCACCAATGCACGCGTTGCGTGATGGATACTTCCGATCCTGATATAACTTTCAATGAGAAAGGAGAATGCAACCACTGCACAGAATTTCTTGATAAACGTGCCCGCCACAAATACCAAGGAACAAAAAGTGATAAAGAACTTGCTCAACTAATTGAAGAAATTAAATTAACCGGCAAAGGCAAGGAATTTGATTGCGTTGTTGGCTTGAGTGGAGGTATCGATAGCAGTTATGCTGCCTACATAGCGCGCCAACACGGTCTGCGGGTTTTAGCAGTGCACATGGACAATGGCTGGAACTCCGAAGAAGCTGTTTTAAACATCAAAAACATAGCAAATAAACTACACGTTGAATACGAAAGTTATGTGCTCGATTGGGAAGAATTTAAAGATCTTCAAATATCATTTTTAAAAGCATCTGTTCCGGAAGCTGACACACCTACCGATATTGCTATTTTATCATCCCTCCACAAGGTTGCTGTTAAATATGGAATTAAACACATTATTAGTGGCGGTAACTTCGCAACAGAGGGAATCCTACCTAAGTGCTGGCATTACAATGCAAAAGACCTTACCTATTTCAATCATATTCAAAAGAAATTTGGAAAACTGAAACTGAAAAAGTTTCCCACTTTCGGGTTCTTAAGTGAAATGTATTACAAGCTTTTCAAAGGAGTAAAAATGGTTTACCTACTGAACTATGTTCCTTTTGAAAAATCTGAAGCCATGGAACTTTTGGAAAAGGAATTGAATTGGAAATATTACGGAGGCAAGCATTACGAATCAAAATATACTGGGTTCATTCAATCCTATTACCTTTTTAAAAAATTCGGCATCGATTACCGCAGAGCAACCTTCTCTTCCCAGATTTGCGTTGGTGCCGTTTCGAGAGAAGAAGCGCTTGAGGTTTTAAAAAGCAAACCCTACAT
>CAISOQ010000254.1 GCA_903887095.1 uncultured Flavobacteriia bacterium | reverse complement strand
ATGTGCCATTCCCAGTTTCATTACTGTGTCAATTTCTTCAACTCCAGCAACACCTTCAAATAGAGTAATGATTGCTTCATTGATCATTGGCATCAAAATGCGGTTTGCAACGAAACCTGGATAATCATTCACTTCAACGGGAACTTTCTTCAAATTCTTGGAAGTCTCCATGATTAAATTGGTTACTTCATCGGAGGTAGAATACCCTCGAATGATTTCAACTAATTTCATCACTGGAACAGGGTTCATAAAGTGCATGCCGATAACCTTATCCGGACGAGAAGTAACTGCTGCGATTTGCGTTATTGAAATAGAGGAGGTATTCGTAGCTAAAATCACGTTTGGAGCAGTGAATTTGTCTAAATCAGCAAAGATTTTCAGTTTCAAATTCACATTTTCAGTTGCAGCTTCAACAACAAGATCTACGTTTTTCACACCCTCTTCCATGGATGTAAAAGTTGTTAAGTTTGCCAATGTTGCAGCTTTTTCAGCTTCCGTGATTGCTTCTTTAGTTACCTGCCGATCGAGGTTTTTACCAATGGTCGCGATTCCTTTGTCAAGAGAGGCTTGTGAAATATCTATCAAAGAAACTTTATATCCAAATTGAGCAAATACATGAGCAATTCCATTTCCCATAGTACCAGCTCCAATAACAGCAACATTTTTCATTTTATCGATTTTAAGTCGGACAAATATACAAACGACATCGATGTAATCTCTTTAAGAAACTTATTTTTGATGTGAAGCGAAACAAATTTAAGAAGGACAATTGAAGGAAATAGTGTTTTATGATGGCGATTGTGGGTTGTGCAACAGGGTTGTGCAATTCATTTTGAAGCATGAAAAAAAGAATACTTTGTGTTTTTCAGCTATTGAGTCATCCTTTGCAAAGAAATTCTTCCAAGAAAGTGGCATGTTTGCCCCCGATCTTAATACCTTTTATTTTTATGAAAAAGGTAAGTTTTATAAACGATCACAAGCGATGATTCAACTGTCAAAGTTCCTGAAGTTCCCGTTTTCGTTGTTTAGATTGTTGGTAATAATTCCTCCATTTGCTAGAGACGCGGGCTATCGATTTATTGCCAAGAGAAGAAGAAAAATTGGAGGAGATTTCTGTATCCTCGCTGAGGAAAATCAGCTTGAAAGGTTCTTGAATTAGTTATGAAATGTTTTAAATATCTCGATGAGTTTTTCCGCTGGGACAATCTTATTTGGAAAATCATTCATGATACGCAACACTTCCTCAGAAGCCATTGGATGAAGTCCCATTCTGATGCCTAGTTGTCGCAGGTAACTCAATTCATTTTCATCAATTATATTATCCGCATTCATCATCAAGACCAAACGTTGAAATTGAAGAATTCGCTCATGTTCTAATTTTGGTGGATTTAACTCAATATATTGCTCAAACAACTCAATCAATTCTGTTTTAGAAATACCCATTTGTGTTACTAAAAGCACGAGAAATTCGAATTCAATCGACTTTGAGTTATCTTCTGCTTGAGCCATTTTTATCAATTGCGAAAGCAGCTGGCGCTTCTCATCTTTCTCCTTCTCATTCATATTACTATCTTTTCAAAAAAGCTTTTAGTCATTTCACAAGCTTCAAGCAGTTGTTCCGGAATTTCCTCGTTTGTCCAAGGTTGTTTGGATCCAAAAGTGTGGTCGCCGTTTTTGATGATGTGCAATTTTGTGTTGAGCCATTTGGCCAATTCCTGTCCTTCTTCAATGGGTACAGAAGTGTCTCTATCACCATGAATTAAGAGAGTAGGTTTTTTTGATTTTGTGCATTTTGATTCTATGTTTAGGAGTTCTTTGTGCATGCAAAATTCTTCATATTGCAGATAACTGCTTGGCATTTGCTGGTTTGTTCGGCTATTCAAATAATACTTTACACCCTCACCCTTCCATTTTTTTAAAGCATCACCGGTCGGAAAACGTTTCTCAATACTGCTGATTCCAGCCCAAGATACAATGGCAGAAATAGTCTCGTTTGATGACTGCAGCAAAGCCATGCCACCACCACGGGAATGACCGATTAAAGTAATTGAATGATGAGGAAGGGCATTTTCTTTTATCCAGGAAATGGCTGCGGATGTGTCAACATATTCTTTGTAATATGAGTTGACTGAAAAAGCCTCAAGATCCGAAAAATCAATCCCATTTTCAATCGTTCCTCCATTGTGTGAAACATTGTATTTACAGAATCCATAACCGAGTGTAACGAAATAATTTTCAACCAAATTCCAGCAGCCCCAGTCTTTATAGCCCATAAATCCATGCATGAAAAGGATTATGCTTCCTTTAAAATCATCAGGAATAGTAAGGTCTATCAAGCTTTTTTTACCTTCTGCTCCTAAAAAAATACCGTTACGTATGCATTGCTTTGTTGACATAGTTCAAAATTAACACTTATGAAATTATAAGTTTACATTCCCTAATTTTCAATTGCACGAAATGAAAATCAATAAATTTCAAACTTGTGCAAATCATTTAACCATAAAAGATCTGCACAAAGTATGTGCATATGAATTGCTATCTTTAGCTTCTCAAATCTATCTTGTTTAGGGAATAATGTCAGCCAAAAATGAAAATATCAGCATCTATCTACAGCGATAAAAAAAGGCCACTTAAAGAGGTTATTACTGATCTTGTTGAGCATCAGGTTGATTTACTGCATGTGGATTGCAATGACGATTTAGCTGTCTTTGAGGACATTCAACAAATTAGACAATGGTGTGAATTGCCAATTGATTTGCATATCATTACCGAAGAGCCTGAAAAGTACTTTCCTTATTTGGAAAAATACCCGGTTGAATATGTGACCTTTCAATTCGAGGAGCTAACGAGAAAACTTTCAATCCCGGAATCTATTTCAGGAAAGAAAGGATTGGCTGTTATTACTCCAACACCTGTCGATGTATTTGATAAATATGCCAATTTTGATTTTATATTGATTATGGCAACAATTCCAGGACAAAGCGGGGGAGTGTTCGACCGCATTAATTTTTCAAAAATTCGTCAGTTCAGAAAAAAATATCCAAACAAGTCGATTCATGTTGACGGCGGCGTGAATGGTGAAGTGTCCTTTATTCTAAGAAATATGGGAGTAAGTTCATCTGTTTCGGGTTCGTACCTATTTAATGCCCCAAGTGTTGGTCATGCGCTGATGAACTTAACCAAACGCAACATTGAATCGCAATTCCTGGTCGAAGATTTCATGATTCCAATTGAAGAATGCCCTGTTGTTATGGCAGATGAATTGAGTTTGCGCAAGGCTCTAGAAACAATCGAACATGGAAATATGGGGTTCTGTTTGGTTCTTTCAACGGAAGGCGAATTAAAAGGACTTATTTCCTCCGCTGATATTCGAAAGGCGCTGTTGCGAAATCTTGATAGTATTTCTGAAATTAGTGTGGAGGAAATGATTAATACAAGCCCAATTGCTATTGCTGCGGAAAACACGGTTGTGCAATTGCTCCAGCGGATTAAACAATGTTCATTTCCAGTAATGTACCTGCCTGTGTTAAAAAATGGTACAAAAGCCGCGGGAATTGTTAACTTTACAAACCTTATCAAAGGAGAAATATGATAATACATTTAAGGTCAAGCGTTAATTCACAAGAGGCAAGTCAATTAGCCGATAGTATTAAAGCTTTTTATATTGTTTCTGATGGAAAAAATGTCTTGATAACTGGTTCAGGTTTGAAAGAAGTACCAGATTTAATTGCTGATAAAGTGGATGAATTTTGGGTTTTTCCAAATGACATACAGCTTGCTTCAAGAAAATATTTGGGTAAAACAAGAGAAGTAAACATTGGTAATGTCACCATCGGTGGTGATTCGAAAAACACACTACTTATTGGTGGACCTTGCTCTGTTGAATCAGAAGATCAGATTCGAAACTCTGCTGAACTACTTGTTGGACTTGGTCTTACAACATTAAGAGGAGGGTGTTACAAACCACGAACAAGTCCTTATTCTTTTCAAGGATTAGGTTTGGAAGGACTGAAGTTGTTATCTAAAATGCGTGATGAATTTGGATTGAATGTCATTACTGAAGCACGTGATGCAACGCATATTCAAGAAATAATAGAATACACCGATGTTATTCAGGTTGGAGCAAAAGCAATGTACGATCAAGGAATCCTTAGAGCTTGTGCGAAGACGAACAAACCAGTATTGATCAAGCGTGGCTTTGGAACGACTTTGCAGGAATTTGTTCAAGCAGCTGAATTTGTTATGTCGGGTGGAAATGAAAATGTAATTCTTTGTGAACGTGGGTTACGTACATTCGAAACCGGAACACGCTTCACGCTAGATCTTTGCGGAGTAGCTTGGATGCAAGAATATACTAATTTGCCTGTTATTCTCGATCCATCGCATGCAATGGGTTACGCTTATGGAGTTCCTTCATTGGCACGAGCGTGTGTAGCCATGGGAATAGACGGATTACTGATTGAAGCGCATCCAGATCCAAGTGTGGCAAAATCGGATGCCTCTCAGCAGTTGAATCATGAACAATTCCGTCAGCTACTTAATTCCTTGAGGCCAGTTGCTGAAAGTGTTGGATATAAAATGGTATAAAATGTATTTGGAGCAAAATATCAAAGGACTTTGTGCTAAAAATGGAATCGATTTCAATGGATTTCTAGACGATTTGGATGCTGTGTATCTCTTCGCACGATGTTTCGTTGGCGATCTCAAGCTGCAGGGTGAGCGGCTTGAGGGTTACGTTGATTTCGTATTTCATATGTGTTTCAGACTTCTGTGTAGGCTACGGAGGCTTTAGTTCCGTATTTCTTCTGTGCTTTTTTCTCTGCGCTGTTGTGCGAGCTTGCTTTGATCAAAGCAACTTCGTTTCCTGTTTCGTCGTAGACGAT
>CAISOQ010000253.1 GCA_903887095.1 uncultured Flavobacteriia bacterium | reverse complement strand
GTGATCTGATTTCTCAAATGAAGATGCAGCGCATTGAAAAGCAAGGTCATCTGCATGAGATTAAAGATATATTGGTTGAGATTTCATATTTACATAATACTTTGCTGAATCTGTCTGAAGATCATAAATACAAGGCCTTGTATGAAGCAGCAAATCCCTACATTGAGGAGTTCAAGGAGCGTTCAAATCTGAAAGATAAAAACCAAATTGAAGTTATTTTTCATGCAATGTATATGAAATTATTACTTCGACTTCGGAAAACTGAAATAAGCGCGGAAACTGAGGAAGCACTTGATTCGATGAGAATATTGCTTGCCTATTTAGCAAAATCATACCACCAAATGAAAAATGGTGAGTTGAATTTTTACAATAATTAATTAAAAATTTTCCCGGGGTTTAATATGTTGTTCGGATCGAATACTTTTTTAATATGCCTCATTAAATTCAACGTTACTTCCGGAAAAGCAATATCCATGTAGGATTGCTGAACTAAACCAATTCCGTGTTCACCAGAAATAGTTCCTCCCAATTTTACCACTTCTGTAAACAATTCGCGTATCGCAACAGGTAAATCATTTTCCCATTTATCATCGGTCAGATCGCCTTTGATGATGTTGACATGAAGATTTCCATCACCAGCATGACCATAACAAACGGAATGCAAGCCATATTTTTTGCATATTGACTTTACATGCCTAAGTAGTTCGGGTAGTTCAAACCTTGGAACAACAGTATCTTCCTCTTTGTAAATGGATTGTGATTTTACCGCTTCGCCAACTTTTCTTCGTAATGACCACAAGCTTGTTTTTTGTGCTTCCGATTCAGCGAATAATATTTCATCAGTTTCAAATTGACTTAGTACATCCATGATCTTTTCGCATTCCGCCATTAATTGATCGGCGTCGAACCCATCCACCTCAATGAGCAGGTGAGCTTGGTGATTTTCGGCAACATGAATTGAGTAATCATTTGCAAAGGCTTGCGTCCATGTCAAAGCGTCACGCTCCATAAATTCGAGGCCACTTGGTGTAATTCCTGCACGAAAAATTGCAGCAACTGCTTCACATGCTTTTTCTGCACTGAAAAAAGGAACAAGCATTAAAAGATCTTGAGTTGGATGAGGGATGAGTCGCAGTACAATTTTTGTAATCACAGCAAGTGTTCCTTCAGAACCTACGATTAATTGTGTAAGGTTGTAACCCGTAGCATTTTTTAAAACATTTGCACCTGTCCAAATTATTTCTCCATTTGGAAGTACAACTTCAAGGTTTAGTACATAATCTTTTGTAACACCATACTTTACAGCTTTTGGACCGCCTGAATTTTCTGAAACATTCCCACCGATAAAGCAGCTTCCTTTACTTGCAGGATCAGGAGGGTAAAACAAGCCTTTTTCTCGCACTGTATCCTGTAGAACTTGTGTAATTACGCCTGGTTCCGTTATAACTTGGTGGTTTTTCTCATCGATTTGTAAAATGCGATTGAATTTCTCCATAGAAAGCGCAACTCCTTTGTGAATGGGTAGTGCACCACCACTCAATCCTGTTCTGGCACCGGATGGTGTGACTGGAATATTATTTTCGTTACAATATTTTAAAATTGCTGATATTTCAGCAGTTGTTGTTGGTTTTAAAACTACATCCGGTGTGAATAGTAAATCTTCCGTTTCGTCATGACCATATTCCTTCCGATTACTTTCATCGGTGTAGCAGTTGTTGTTCAATAAGGATTTAAAGAAATCAATATCAGTAGTTTGAATGGTTCGGAAGTTTGTCATTTTATAACTATTCTAAATTGTATTCACTATTTAATTTTGGAATGGTCGTTTCCCACCCAAGTTCATATTCTATTCGCTGGCGCAGGGCATCTGTTTGATGTGGTTCCCCATGATTGAGAAATAATGTAGTTGGTTTTTTATCGAAATTTCTTAACCAATCAATCATTTCAATTTGATCCCCATGGGCTGAAAGGGAGGATATTTCAGCAATTCTGCAACGTACCTTTCTATATTCTCCGTAAAACTTAATTTCCTTTGCACCTTCTAATATAGCCCTTCCACGCGTACCTTCACCTTGATAACCAACAAATAAAAGCGTATTTTTTTCACTTTCCATGTGACTATTTAAATAATGTAGGATTCGGCCTCCTTCCATCATTCCACTTCCAGCCAAGACAATTTTTGGTTTTTTATCCGCAACTACCGCTCTTGACTCTTCAACAGATGCTACAAAAATAATGTCCTCATACATTCTATTTAGGTCGAAATGCGAAATATTTTGCCAATCTGGGTATGTTTTATAAACATTTGTTG
>CAISOQ010000252.1 GCA_903887095.1 uncultured Flavobacteriia bacterium | reverse complement strand
CTTGAATTTTATAGAAAGAGAACATATAGACATTGAGAAATGGGATCGATTGGTCAGCACAACCAAGGGTAGTAGTGTGTTCTCCATGTCGTTTTACCTTGATGCTGTAGCAGAAAATTGGTGTATTTTGGTGAATGAAGATTACACGCGTGGCATGGCAATTCCCTATGTGGTTCGGCTAAAAATGCGTTGTTGTTACACGCCTATTTTTGTGCGCTATTTGGAGTGGTTTGGTCCTTCAGTTGATGACCATCGTTTCATGGCGATGCTCAAAGCAAAATTCCGTCAAGGACAATTGAATACCAAACAAAAAGTGAGAGCCAAGAAACTGAAACGCAAAGTATTTCAGGTAATTCCACCTATTTCGGAATCGGATGCGAACAGTCAAACCAAGCGAATGCTCAATAAATTTGGAAAATCCTCATTGGAACTGACTTGGGGCGATGATTTATCTATGATTATGCATCATATCCGGAGAGAATTACCACAAAAGGTACATTCATTAAATAAAGCATCATTGGATCGATTGGGTGTTTTAGTGAGTGTTTTACAAGAGAAGAAAATGCTTCAAATGTTGACTGTTCGAGAAAAAGGAAGAGGAGTAGGAGGAATATTTGTTGTTGAATTCAATGGCTCGTTACTTTATTTAAAAGGTGCCATGAACAAGGATACAAAAGACATGGGAGGAATGTATGCAGCAATGCAGGAAGCCATTGATCTCTCTCAGTCCAAACAATTACTTTTTGACTTCGGTGGATCCAATGCTGAAGGTGTGAAGCGATTCAATACGAATCTGGGTGGTCAGGATGCTAAATACTATGCTATTTCGTGGGATAATTTACCGACTTGGTTTCAAATTGTAATGAAAATTAGAGGTTTATGGAAAAAAGGGTAATGCTCATCACCGGTGCATCTGGAGGAATGGGCACGGCTATTTCGAAGTGGTTCAATCAATTTGATTTTCAACTCGTCCTTCATTTTTTTGACCATCAACCAAGTTTGCCAGCGTCTGAGAATGTAGCACATGTGAATGCTGATTTGCGTGATCCGGTAGCTATACAAGAGATGGTAAAGGAAATTTTTTCCAGGTATGGAAGATTGGATGTCGTAATAAATAATGCAGGTATTTCCAGAAGCGCGATGTCATGGAAAACTTCCTTAGATGCTTGGAATGAAACAATGGCGGTGAACCTCAATGCGCCGTTTGTGATTGCTGCTTCGACAATTCCGAAAATGCGTGAGCATTCATTCGGACGTATCATCAATATTACATCTGTTGTTGCGCAAAGTGGTGCGGTTGGAACCGCTGCTTATGCCGCTTCAAAAGCAGGATTGATTGGTCTGACAAAAACTATTTCTAAAGAGGTTGCATTGAGTGGAATTACAGTAAATGCCTTGGCGCTAGGGTATTTCAATACCGGAATGATTACAGATGTTCCAGAAGAAATTCAAAAGACGATTGTTCAGTCAATTCCAATGAATCGACTAGGGACTACTGATACGGTCTGTAAAACCATCGAATGGCTTATTTCAGAGGAAGCAGGGTATGTTACTGGTCAAGTCATTAATTTAAATGGAGGGATGCAAGGTTAGTCATCCTTTTCTTACTTTTGTTTATGTTCAAACTACAAGCAAATACACCGCGTTGGGTCATCATTCTGATGGATTTGGCTTTGTCATTATTCGCTCTGGTATTTGCGTATTTGATTCGATTTGATCTAAAAGCTGACCGCGGTCTAATTGAAAACGAATGGGCGGTGCTGTCAAAGTCCATAGGTGTCTATTTTGTAGTTAAGTTACTTGTTTTTTATTTTTTCAACATTCACAAAGGACTTGTTCGACATACCTCTACAGAAGATATACGGCGCATATTTTTAGCGGTTGTGACCTGTTCTATCATCTTTTTAGGATTGGGATTCTTACGGTTTCATTTGTTGGACCATGTTTATCTTTTTCCATTATCCGTATTGATTGTGGAGGCCTTAGTGATATTTGTATTGATGCTGGGTTCACGGTTTTCGATCAAATTATTGTACTTGGAATCCATTAAGTCAAGCAGTGAAGAAGAAAGGGTATTGATTTATGGTGCCGGTATCTCCGGATTGATAACGAAAAGAACGATTGAAAAGGACATTCGTTTGACCTACAAGATTGTTGGTTTTATTGATGATAACAAGAAAATGAGTGGCACTCGCTTGGAAGGTGTTACTATTTTTTCGACTTCGGATTTGGAGAGAATCATCAAAGAAGAAGGTGTGAATACGGTTATCATCGCGATTCAACAGCCTGATGAAGAAAATCGCAAAAGAGTTGTTGAAATTTGCCTTGAAAATCAAGTGAAAGTTCAGAAAGTTCCAAGTCCGAAAAGTTGGATAAACGGTGAATTTTCTGCGAAACAAATTGCAAAGGTGCGCATTGAAGATCTTTTGGGTAGAAAACCAATTGTTCTCGATGAAAAAAAGATATCTACCGAGTTGACAGGTAAAACGATTCTTGTAACAGGTGCTGCAGGATCAATCGGCAGTGGTTTGGTGCGGCAAATTGCGAATTACGAACCAGAAAAAATTATTTTACTCGATCAAGCTGAATCTCCGTTGTATGATTTTCAGCAAGAACTTCTTTCTTCGTTCAATCATCTCAAATTTGAAGTTGTTATTGGCGATATCCGAAGTTACGAACGAATGGAACGTTTATACGATTATGCTCGACCTCAATATGTGTTTCATGCTGCGGCCTATAAGCACGTTCCATTGATGGAAAGTAATCCAAGTGAAGCTGTTCTCACAAACGTGAAAGGGACACGCAATCTTGTTGATTTATCGATAAAATACAATGTGTCCAAATTTGTCATGGTTTCGACCGATAAAGCGGTAAATCCAACAAATGTGATGGGTGCTTCGAAACGAATTGCTGAAATATATGCTCAGGCAGCCAACGAACAAGGTGTCACCCGTTTTGTGACAACGAGATTTGGTAATGTATTGGGTTCCAATGGATCTGTCATTCCACTCTTTCAAAAGCAAATTGAGAATGGAGGTCCAGTGACTGTCACAGACGAGCGTGTGACACGTTTTTTTATGACAATCCCAGAAGCTTGTCAATTAGTGCTGGAAGCGGGAACAATGGGAGAAGGCGGAGAAATTTTTGTGTTTGATATGGGTGAATCGGTTAAGATCATCGATTTGGCGCGTAAAATGATTCAATTAAGTGGCTTAGAAGTTGGAAAAGACATTGAAATTAGAGTGACTGGTTTGCGTCCGGGGGAGAAATTGTACGAGGAACTGTTAGCGG
>CAISOQ010000251.1 GCA_903887095.1 uncultured Flavobacteriia bacterium | reverse complement strand
CATTTGATGAAAGTAATGCGCCTCGCCTGTTGGAACAGTCGCCCAACCTATACCACTAACAATAAAATTGGAAGTCGCCCATGAACCCAAGCCAATCATTAATCGCTTATCAATTTGAATTCTTTCTTTATTGAATTGCTCAAGTGCTTGTCCGGTTGACTGCAAAGCCAATAACAAACTGAACAACATAATTAATCGCCTCATAGTATGAAGTTAGGATTTAAAACGTGAACAAGAAAATTACGCATTTAGTTCATTCTTGATCAAAAAAATGTCATGCGTTTACATAGCATACTAATGGTTGTGTCTAATTTTACGTCAAATTTTGCACGATGAATAGCACAAATATAGATGACTTTGATTATCGCCTTCCAGATGAGTCGATTGCACGTTATCCCGTTACACCTCGGCATGATAGTAAATTGTTAGTGTATGGCAAAGGTGAAATACTCAGTGACCGGTATTTTAATCTTCCAGATCATTTACCAGCGGATTCGTTGTTGATCATCAACAACAGTAAGGTGATTGAGGCAAGATTACACTTTCGAAAAAATACAGGCGGTCAACTAGAAGTTTTTTGCTTAGAACATGGTGACAAATATCCTGATGTGAGCACAGCGATGCAGCAAAAAGGTAACGTAGAATGGATCTGTCAGATTGGTGGTGCTAAAAAATGGAAAGCAGGACCAGTCGAACTGCAGTTTGAGTCAAATGGCCGACAACAAATGCTGTACGCAGAACAACTGGAGCGTTTGGATTCAGGCTTCAAGATTCTCTTTCATTGGACAGACCCCAATCTTTGTTTTGCAGAAATTCTGCACCTTGCAGGCAAGATTCCACTACCTCCTTATCTCAACCGTGAAACAGAGGAAAGTGACAAAAGTAATTATCAAACAGTTTATGCAAAAGAAGATGGTTCAGTTGCCGCACCTACTGCAGGATTGCACCTAACTGATGAATTATTTGATTACCTGCGCACAAAGAATATTGATACGGCAACACTTACATTGCATGTAGGAGCAGGAACATTCAAACCAGTAAAAGCCAATACTGCTGAAGAACATGATATGCACGCAGAATTTATTGAAGTGCGGCGTGACCTTTTGAAAACATTGCTTGAACAGCCTGAACAAACCAGAGTTGCTGTTGGCACTACTTCACTGCGCACGCTTGAGAGCATTTACTGGATGGGGGTGAAACTCCTCCAAGATCCCAAAGTCACTTTACAAGATATACAACTGACACAGTGGGAAGCATATACTTTACCTCAAGATTTTTCTTTTTCAGCAGCACTAAAAGCACTCTTACAACAATTCGAAAAAGAACGCTGCGATCAATTGCTTACTAAAACGAGTATAATGATCAAACCAGGTTACCGCATCCGGAGCGTCGACGCAATATTGACCAATTTTCACCAACCGAGGTCCACACTGCTTCTCTTAATTCATGCTTTCGTTGGCAGTGACTGGAAAATAATTTATGACTATGCTCTCGCCAATAACTATCGATTTCTAAGCTACGGTGACGGCAGCCTTCTTTGGTTGAATAAATAACACTTACGCACTTGGTTTGTTTTTCGAGACTTGAAGGTTGAAAAATCTAACTTTTGTGAGGATTAAATGGTTGATTGAACAGAATAATTCAGAGGACAATATCAATGACTGCTTTACAAATAAATAATGCAGTATTTGTCCTATTTTCAATTAAGTTATTTGGTCTGATTTCAAAAAGAAATGAAAATATTAATTGGCCTAACATTTTAAACATTTAGTTGAAAAAAAATAATTATTATTGTAGAGACTAAAAACAATTTAATCAGACTATGAAAAACCTACTTTCACCATTATTCTATTTTAGCGCATTGCTTTTTGTCGCATCAAGTTGCGGAGGAAGCGATGAAGGCCTAATCCCATCAGCAGAAGACGCAACAGCAAAAGAAAGCAATGCAATTACGAAAAGTATGCCTAGTGTCCTTGTGATTCCTTCCGATGCACTTTTAAAGCGTTTAGGTTGTCTAGCCACTGTTAATAATCAGGGTGTTACTTCTTATGTAAGAGATTACAATAAATCATTCGTTGCCAATTCTGAATTACGTTTTGTAATTGCTGAAATTGAAGGTCAATTTTCTAAAAAAGGGTTTCCTTTGGAAAACTTGGAACAAACCCTGAAGTTGATCAACAACAATAATGCAATGGATGAGGGTGAAGGAGTTGCAAGAGATATTCGATCTGAATTGATGAATACAGCTCGTCCCGATTACATTGTTGAACTAGATTATGAATTGACCAGAGACCGAAATTCGAGAAGTATTAACAATTCTTTGACGTACATCGTAAAATGTTTGGATGTTTACACCAACAAATCGGTAGCGTCAATCACAAGAGCGAATGCAGGCAAATCTTCAGACATTAACGATGTTCCTGGACTAGTAAAAGCTGATTTCCCAGGTTCAATTGGTGAATTGTCGAAGGGAATAACAAAACACTTCTCTGATTTACTAGCAAATGGAATCGAAATCACCCTGCGTGTTGCCGTTATGCAAACCTCAAATGTAGAAATGGACGATGATTGTGGAGACGAGGAGATTGGTGAAAAAATTATTGAATGGTTAAAGAAGAATACAGTAAAGTCAACTTATAAAATGTCAAAAAATACTTCTACAGAAATGTTTTTTACCAATGTAAGAATTTACACGGCGGATGAAGATGGAAATTCATATACTGCCTATGATTTTGCCAAAGATCTTAAAAAAGCGTTAAAGAAAGGCTGTGGGTTGGATGTTGACAATAAAACCCAAAGTCTGGGTGATGCATTCTTACAATTAAACTAAATTTCATGAGAAAGCTACTAATAATCGCACCTCTTGCTTTGTTGTTATTTGCTTGTTCAAATGATAACGCAACGCAAAAGAAAGATGTTGATAACGATATGTTTGGAAGCAGTAATCCCACTGAAAAAGAAGAGGATTATAAATCGCCATTGCAATTAGAAGACATCCACATTAAACTCACTCCTTATGTTGCTGAGACAGAACAAACCAAGGACGCTTCTAAATTACTCAGAGATCGATTAAACTCGGCAATTGTTAAAATTGGATTTGGTGGAGAAGGTTCAAATCCAAGATTCATTATTGGACCGAGTATTTCAATGCTTTCGCAAAATATCACTTCAACTGCACCCACACTTTATTCAAACACTTATGAAATCAATTTCATGGTCGTAGACGTGGTAACGCAAACAATATTTAATTCGTATACTGTTGAATTCAAAGGTGTTGGAGCGTCTCCTGAAAAAGCATTCATAAGTGGTTTCAGAAATGTTAAACTTGAAGAACAAGGATTTTTTGATTTTTTAAAGAAGTCTGAGGAAAAGATTATTTCCTTTTTTGAGGATAATTGTGCGTCTTTTATACAACAAGCTGATGCAGAAGCTGGAATGAGAAATTTTGACAATGCCTATGCAATCATTTCATCCATACCTGTTGAGTGCAAATCTTGTTTCGAAAAAATAAAAGACAAGAGGCTAAAATATTTCCAGGGATCTTTAAATCTTAAATGCAATGAATTGTTAATGTCAATGCGAGCAGAGCTTGGAAAGTACAATGACCCTTCTGCATCTGGTTTTAATGCGGAGGCAATGTCCTACTACGCAATGATTGACCGGCAGTCTTCCTGCTACAAGGAAGCACAATCAGTCTACACGAATTACATCCGTAAATTGAAGCCTCAGCAAAAAAGAGATTGGGAATTCAGGGTTAAAAAATACGAAGACAATCTTTCGCTCATTGTCATGAAACGAGACAATGAAAACCAAAAATCAGCCGACGACAAAGCATTCAGAGTTAAAATGGCGGAAATTGAGTCGCGCACTGAAGTTGAAGGAAACAAGAAATTGTTAGCCAAATACAAATATGATGAATCTCCTTGGTTAGTAAGACTTTTTGCATCCTTTGGCAAATTGTTTCAAGGAGAAATGAAAACAAAATAAACCTTAGAATTATGAGTCTTTTTGATAAAGTAAAATCACATTACGAGGAAGCATTAGAAACCTCTTCACAGCCACCAAGAAAAATGACGGGAAGTGAAAAGAAAACTATGAGAGTACTGTTGTTATTATTGCTGTTAATTATAGCCGTAGGAAGTTATTTTGGTTACAAATCATATAAAGATGATCAAAAAGTTGCAACAAGTTTTGGCTGTGAATCTTTCGAAGATTGTTTGAGCAAATACAAATTTGAAGGTGCCTATCATTACTACAATGAAATTGATGGTGAAGTTGATCCAGATGAAAAATACTTCAACTTTAAAAAATTAATCTCTGCACAGGTTAATTATTGGTGTGGTCAGAAAGATTTTGAAAAAGCATTCACCATTTTGAATGAACACACAATGATGGAAACATATAATTTGCAAACCGATGATGAAACAGCTAATGATAAATACAACGAAGAAGCTGGCTTCATGAATTCACAATTGGAATTTATTATCGGACAAATGCTCGTGAGTGGAGAAGAGAAAGGTACGATTCTGAAATACGCCAAATCACTGAAACCAATTGTTATTGGAAATGAGGACGATACATCCATGTTTGGCGGCTATAATTCTTACGTTTTGTCAAATCAACCCTATGATGATGCTGTTTCTAAAATCAAAAAAAATTAAGTGGTCCGTAGATTGCATAATTTTATTTTTTGCTCATAAGAAAAGCTAAACGTACCGATGAATACTGAGGAAATCATTTCTGAATTGAATGGTATTAGACTCAAGTGTCATCATGAAAAGGCTTCTTCAGGTTTTCATTTCAATATATTTGAAATACTGAACCTCAGCACAAATGAGGTAAGAACACACTCTGCGTTTATTTCTGAGCTATTAGATCGAAAAGGTCGTCACGGACAGGGGGATGTTTTTTTGAGAATTTTTCTCAGCCTAATAGAAATTCAAAACTTTGACACAGAAAATTCGCGGGTTGAAATAGAAACATACATTGGCGAAATAAATGATGATAAAACTGAAGGAGGACGGTTGGATATTTTTATAGCCACCAAAAATTCACCAAATATCATTATTGAAAATAAAATTTATGCTGTTGATCAAACAAATCAGTTACTTCGGTATTCAAATTTTGATCCTTCTGCTACGTTAATTTATTTGACCCTGGATGGTCGAAATTCATCAGAACAGTTCGAAGGTCAGAATGTCATCGCACTTTCTTACAGCCAAGATATTACAAGATGGTTAGAAGAATGTATACTAATCACAAATCATATTCCTGTCATCAAAGAAACGTTATCGCAATATTTGAATTTGATCCGAAAACTAACACAACAATATGCATTGGAAGATATGGAAAAGGAAATATACGCTCTATTAATTAAGAATCCAGATTATGCATTGACAATCCAAGATTCATACAATGCTCTAAATGCAATTAAAAACAAAATCAGAAAATCATTTTTCACCAGAATAAAAGAACATTTTCCTGATAGGATGAGTACAGAGGAATCAATGATAAAAGTCAACCAGGATTTATTTTTATGCCTGTGCTTAGACGAAGACTCTTCAGGTGTTTATCTTGGTTATCGATTATACCAAAACGGTTGGGAAGTAAACAATTCAGAACTTGGAAGAAAATACGCCAAATACCTGCAAGCATTAGATCGCAGATTCGTATCAAACAAGAATTGGATTGGATGGATAATCCCTGAACCTTTTCAAACACAGGTTAGGTTCATTGATCACGACTTCCCTATTCTCAATCAGTTCAATCAAGAAAATGAAAACAACGAGCTTGATGCATTTGTGACTGCAATAAAGGAATTTGAATCAACCACAACTGCACAACTCAAGAATTTCATGCTTGAAAACTATCCTGACTAAAATCAATTAAAATTGAAAAATTTTAGAACAATACTTTTCGTATTTCTGCTTGTACTTACAAGCTGTTTATCTGTTCTACTCTATCAAATTGAGACCGAAAAGCGAGAAGTTAAAAGTGATTTAATAGAACTTTCAACCATTAAATATGGGCTTTTCAATGTTGATCAATGGAAGGAAATCATTGCTGACATTGTTATTAAAAAAATTGATGATTTTGAACTAGATCGCGGCAATCGTGGTCAAATGAAAATGAAGATTTCTAAATTCCTATACAAGATTATAGGTGATCTCGAAAAACGGTATTATGAAGAAAATTCAGGAAGTGTCTCAGGTTTCTTTAAAAATGGTGTGGCCTCTTTAACCGGCACTTTCGACAAAATCAAGCAGGACATCCCCATTTTTTCGAAACAGATTGTAGATTTTGTTGACGAGCCAAAGAACAAAAAGGCCATAAAAAGTTACATCATTTTAAAACTCAATGATTACAGAAATCAAACATTTGCCAAATTTGATTACAGTCTTCGTGATTCTATTCTAAGAAAATATCGAGCTGGAAATCAAACAGAAACCATTGCTGAACTTCGTTTGAAAGTTGACGGCCTTGAGCAGACTTCTAATAATTTTAAATTCGCTCTTTTTTTAATCGCCATCCTATCGGCGCTAACTTTAATTCTTTTAAAGCACTTAAATCAACTTGAATTTATTCTACTTACAACAATTTGCTTTTTGTTTTTATTACTTGGGTTAGGATTACCAATGATAGAAATTGATGCCAGAGTGAATGAAATGAATTTAAGTTT
>CAISOQ010000250.1 GCA_903887095.1 uncultured Flavobacteriia bacterium | reverse complement strand
AGTTTCAAAAAGGTTCTTTGTTTTGTCCATTCTGGCTTGGTATTGAACTTCCACTTGCTGCCAACTTTTGTTTACACCATTTTCCTCTTTGTCAACCATCGAATTATAGGTAGAACAGCCGTTAAAGAAAATTAATAAAATGATGCCCAGTATTGAGAAAAGGACTATTCTAGATGTGCTCATATTTCTTTTAAATTAATGCAATAAAAGTAGAATTAAAATTAAATCTTGAAGATGAATTAACAAAAAATGGGAAGTCAATTTAAACAACATGTAGCATCCTAACTTTATAAAAAGTGGCCTTTCTTGTGATTTATTAAAATGCTAAATTAGCAGCATACTTTTACAAACATTGAAACCACCAAGAATCAAAACGTACAAAAGAATTAATCGGTAATTAAAATACAGTGTAAATGGAACTTTATAAAATTCAAATTATTGAGACCGCTGCAGTGATTGTGGGTTATATTATTACGTATTACATCACAAAAAATTTTGTAAACAATTCATTAAAACACACGAATATACAACGCGGTAGAAGAAAAATGATTATCAAAGCTGTTCAGCTGTTATCTTTTTTAATGTCTATAGTTTTAGTATCTGCCATCTGGGGATTAAAACAAAATGAAATCGCAGTTTATGTAGGAACTATTTTAACGGCTATAGGTATCGCATTTTTTGCGCAATGGTCGTTACTCTCAAATGTGACATCAAGTTTGTTGCTCTTTTTCAATCATCCTGTAAAAATTGGAGACAAAATAAAAGTCTTGGATAAAGATTGCCCATTTGAAGGTGAAGTTACCGATTTGACCTATTTTTTTATTCATGTTAAAACAAATGAAGGGGAAATAACTACAATACCTAATTCGGTTTTATTACAAAAGTCGGTTTCAGTTATTGATAAGGATAGCACTTTAAAATGAAAGATTGAATGAGACAAGCGTTATTTTCACTTATTGTTTTTGTTCTTTTTTCAAATGCTATTGTTTCGCAAACTATTGATTTAGGTAGTTGGAACATCTTGAATGTCAAATACAGCCTTAACGACAAGACAAGTTTTTTTGGAGAGGCACAATTGCGTTCATTAAAGTTTTATGACAACTTTCACTATTACGAATACAAAGGCGGCATTAATTATAAAGTTTACAAGAATGTAAAGCTAACAATAGGTGCAGGTAGTTACCAAACTTATAAAGCAGGCGGTAATTTTGTTTTGCCCAAGAACAATGACGAATTCAGGATTTGGCCACAAGTTATTCTATTCCAATCAATTGGCAGTTTAAAAGTAGAACAACGCTACAGAGCCGAATTGCGATGGACGAGCAATGGTTACCGCAACCGTTTTCGATACAGAGTTGGTGTCTCATATCCTTTCGGAACGGAACGAAACGAATACAAACCATACCAAATTAGTGCAAGCAATGAATTGTTTTTCACTAACAAAGAACCTTATTTTGAAAGAAACAGATTATTATTTACCTTTAATTATAAACCTTCTAAAGCAACTACTTTACAGATTGGTTACATACATCAACTCGATTATAAAATTAACGATGAGACGGGACGTGATTTTGTTGTGGTAGGTCTTTACTATGATATCTTTAGAAAAGGGCCATCAAAGCAAGAGAATGAAAATGAAATTAAAGACAATTAATAAAGCAGCAAAACTAGAAAGCCTAACACAGATTTCGCGTTAGGCTTTTTGATTTAAAAAATCGGAGTTTTCTTTATGAAACTATGTAAAAAGGTTTTGCATTTCTCTTCCACACGCAAGTCCCTAAAGATACGAGTGGTCAATACCTCGCAGATCCAGCCTGCAAGATTAATGCTCGTGGCAATGAACAGTATACGTTCCAGTAGTGTCGGTATATCCGTTTGACTCTAGTTGTTCTAGGTCATCACCACATTTCTCCCCTAATTCAACTTCTGCCCCATTTTTATCATAGTGACAATCATGGCATTTATTTTTTGAACAAGAAGAAATGGCAATTGCACTCGCTGTTGCCATGACAAATAAAATCACTGATTTTTTCATATTTATTGGTTTTTAGTTGTTTGCTTTAATTGGTAAGTTATACTGATATAAAAATTACGCCCAGGAGCCGGCATTCCAATGTTCTTCAATCGGGATAAATGATCGATGTAAGTTACATTCAGGATATTTTTACATCCGAGATTAAATTCCCATTGGTTATTTCTTGATGCAAATTTCATGGCCGCATCAATCACATTATAAGCATTTGTTGGAAGTTCATTGTAAGCAACTTGGTACTGTCTTCCCATCCATACATGCTGAACATACATCTCTTTCAATATAATTTTCTTCCCTGCATTAAAGCTATATCGAGCAGAACTGAGTATGCGCGGTTGCGGAATCAACGAAACACTGCTGTCAGATTGGCTTTGAATTTTCACGAGTGAAAAAGTACTTTCCAAATGCAATTTGTGGGCGAAATGAGGGTGGTAATGCAGGCCTACATCAGTGCCGTAAAAGATGACGTCTTTCACTTGTCGGTATTCAAAAACAGGAATGCCGTCTACCAATGAATCAAGTGGTTGAAGAGCAATGTAATTGCGAATGTAATTAACGAATGGGTTTAAAATCAGGGATAAATGTTCATGAGTGGTTTCTAATGTCACATCAAGTTGCGTCGCTTTTTCTGGACTTAGATTGAGATCGCCAATTTCATATCGAAGTGCCCCATGATGAAATCCATTTGACAGTAACTCTGTCAAATGTGGTGCCCGAAAACCTGTTGAAATAGAAGAACGAAAAACGACATGCTCACGCGAATAAACGGCACCAGCAGAACTATTAATTCCAGAAAACAGCTTTGTGACGGGTGGTCTTTCAATGAACGCATGATGGGTTTCCAAATAGCGGAAATCATACCTTACGCCCGCCTGAAAATTCCAATTGTACCTTGTAAAAAGCATTGAAGTGTATACTCCGTTATCGAATGTCGATGAATTTGGGATCAAAGTATCGGAAGCATTGGTCGCGTTGACATTAAACTGCGCCATCCCCTGAAGACCAGAAACAAACTTTATGTTTTTAATCGATTTATTGGTCCATTTAATGTTGTAAAGTCCATTCGTCAGGGACATTGAAAGACTTGGTATTGTTACTTTTTCATCATATTCTATCAATCTATTGGAAGTAATACCGACCATCACGAGCCATTCATTGCTTTTTCCGTACCATTTATTGTCCGAATTGAAGTAATGGTTGCTAAAAAACTGCGCGGGCAGTGAATAAACTCTTTTTTGATCTGTAACCTGGAACAATTCTGGGTAAACAATACTATCATGTGAATGTCCAGGAATACCGGTGGTTATGTGATTGTATGAATACCTTAAATGGTGAACACTTTTTTTACCATTGAAAGACAACGAAGATTTTAGTACCAGCTCATTGAATCTCGAATTCTGAGCGAACTTATTATCCGGCAATTGATAATCAGCGTGATTTGCATAACTAGCGCCAACTATCCACCTTACTTTTTTAGTGGAATTCTTCATTAAAAATCTGGAAACGCCTCCAAGGGTATTTGATTGAAAAAAATTCTGAGAACTTATCTCATAAGTCCCGTTTGGAGCATACGGCGCATCAGAAAAGTAAATAACACCTCCAAGCGCATCAGCGCCATAAAGTAGTGAAGCAGGACCTTTAATCACCTCAACTGAACCAATGCCCAACTCGGCTATACCCATGCCATGATCACCTCCCCATTGCTGTCCTTCGATGCGGAGACCATTTATCAAGCTGACTACTCGCATTCCTTGCATACCGCGAATAACAGGCTTAGATATTCCATTTCCAAGACTCGATTGATAGACCCCTGGAATACGTGAAATAACTTCACCCATATTTACAGCAGCAATCGTTGTGAGAGATGACAGTTTCCTGGTTTCAATGTGGAAGGCATTTTGATTTTGAGATTGCGTGGTTGATCCCGAAACGGTTACTTCATTGAGATCCACATGTTGCGGAAAAAGTTTAACTGTAATCTCCTTTTGTTCTGGGGTTGCAATTTTTACTTGGGTTTGATAATTCTCGGCGTTCACTTTTATGGTAAAGACACCTTCACCTTTCATTTTAAATTTAAATCGTCCGTTTAAATCAGTGACAGCAGATTGGTCCGTTTCTATAATTGTCACAGTTGCCATAGCTATTTCCTTTCCAGAAATAGAATCCTTCACTACCCCCGCAATATCTTGAGAAAACAGCACATTTCCTGCTAAAGAAAAGATTGTAAGAAGTAGAAATTGTTTGAAAGAAAACGTCATATTTATGCAACTGTGTTGCGAAATTAACTATTAACGCAACATAATTGCAATAATTCGTCAGAAAAAATTAATTTTGTTGCATGTCTAGAAATACGGTCGGAAAATCAAAGATTTTAGAGATCATTCAAAGTTCTCCAATTGCGCTGTCGCATGCCACAATACAAGAGCAAATGAAAGGCACATGTGACCGTGTAACTATCTATCGCATTCTGGAACGCTTGGTGAAAGAAAATGAAATTCACAGGATAGTAAACGTTAATGGTGTTGTCAATTTTGCAGCCTGTAAAAGTTGTTCACATTCTTCACACCATCATGATCACCTGCATTTTAGTTGCACTACCTGTGGTGAACTTACATGCTTTGAAGATCAAAGTGTTGATTTAAAACTCCCTTCCAACTTTATCATTCAAGAATACCAGTTAACAGTAGCAGGTCTCTGCGGAAAGTGTTCTTAACTCTTCTTCTGATCAACTTTATTTAGATTCATTCTAAAATACCTAAAAAAAGGTATTGCAGAAAGTCCTTTTCATTTGTTGTTTTGCACAATAAATTTCGAGGATATGAAAAGAACTTTATTTCTGATATTGCTAGTACTATCGTTTTGCACCCAGGCGCAAGATAGCACGCACAGAACTATTCATTTACATCATATCGATATTAAGAGCAAATTGATTGAAAATGATATTTCTCGTTTAAAAGAAGTAGAAGGAACAATGATTTATTCCTCAAAAAAAAATGAAGTAATAAATGTCGGTGCTTTAAATGCAGATCTTTCAACAAATAATTCACGTCAAATTTTCTCTAAAGTTGCAGGCGTCATGATTTGGGAAAATGATGGTTCTGGTATTCAAAATGGCATTGCTACGAGAGGATTAAGTCCAAATAGATCTTGGGAATTCAATGTTAGACAAAATGGTTATGACATAAGTTCGGAAGCATTCGGTTATCCAGAAGCTTATTATTCTCCTCCAGCTGAAGCCCTCGAAAAAATAGAAGTGGTAAGAGGTGCGGGTGCATTGCAGTATGGATGCCAATTCGGTGGATTATTGAATTACGTCACAAAAACTAAGTTATCGGATAAACCGTTCGCTTTTGAAAGCACCCAGACAATCGGTTCTTATGGTTTATTCAATACCTATAATGCAATAGGCGGACAGTATAAAGGATTCAGTTATTATGGCTTTTTACATCACAGAAATGCAGATGGATGGAGAGAAAATAGCGCGTATTCGACGAATACCGGATATCTTTCTGTAAACATGGATTTGACTAAAAAACTTTCATTGGGCATGCAATACACGCACATGGAATATTTAAGTCAACAAGCCGGGGGCCTTACAGATTCTCTATTTTGGGAAGATCCGCAACAATCACTCCGATCAAGGAATTGGTTCAATACACCTTGGAATTTACTCGCAATCAACTCAAAATATTCCTTTAATGAGAACACTAAATTAGATTTCAAAGTTTTCGCTTTAGCTGCCGAAAGAAATTCGGTTGGTTTTACAAAAGCTATCACTACAGCTGATACAATAAATACAACTCTTGGAACCTACAACCCTAGACAAGTTGATCGCGACTGGTACAACAACATAGGTGCTGAATTGCGATTTGCGCATACTTACAATTTTCTTTCTCAAAAAAGCACAATTTCAGCCGGAGGAAGATTGTACAAAGGGAGCACATCAAGAAAGCAGCAAGGTATTGGAACGAAGGGTGAAGATTTTGACTTGAGCATAGATCAATTAAACAATGGCAAAGAATGGGGAAAAGAATTAGAATTTACAACGGATAATCTAGCCTTTTTTGCAGAAAATCTATTCAAAATTGGAAAAAGGATAAGTATAACCCCAGGAATACGATTTGAGTTGCTAAACTCAGTTACATCAGGACGCATTAATACGTCTCAAACTGGAAAAATTGAGGGCATTCAGCCGCAAAGAAACATTCTGCTTGCTGGAATTGGTGGAGAGTATAAAATCAATGATCAGATTAATCTTTATTCGAATATTACGCAAGGTTACCGACCTGTCACCTATTCACAACTGACTCCATCAGCGACTACAGATATCATCGATTCAAATCTTAAAGATTCAAAAGGCTACAATGCTGATTTTGGAATCAGAGGAAAAATTAAAAACATTTTGAATTTTGACATCAGTGTCTTTAGGTTACAATATGATAACCGAATAGGGACCGTTACAAGAGATGGTATCAATCATATTGAAAATATCGGAGCATCGACTAGCAAAGGTCTGGAATCATTTGCTGAAATAAACCTTACCGAAATAATAAAACCACTTAAAAAAATTGGGTCGATTAAGCTCTATTCAAACTACTCTTTCACAGACGCTCGCTATACAAAATGGAACAACCCTAGTATTGCTCAAGACCCTCTAAAATCAATCGAAGGAAACTTTGTTGAAAATGCGCCTCGCACTATTTTCAGAAGTGGTGTAACTTATGATTACAATGGCTTCTAGACTAGTTTTCAGTTCATTTTTGTAGATGCCGTTTACACAAATGCAGAGAATACGGAACTTCCAAATAGCACATTTACAAGTGGTAAATTACCTTCTTACAAGCTCATGGATTTAACTTTTAATTGGAATGTAAGTAAAATCTACACCTTAAAAGGAGGAATAAACAACCTGATGGATGTAAAATACGCTACGCGAAGAGCCAGCGGATATCCCGGACCTGGTTTACTGCCTGGAACAGGAAGGACAATCTATTTTTCAGTTGGAATAAAACTTTAAAGGACTAGTAATTATTGAATTACAATCACTTTCACGAGTTCATCCTGGTCCGTTTCCCTGATATAATAAACTCCTGGTTTTAAATTGAGATTGTTGAGTTCGTCTTTATTATAAATTCCTATTGATTTGCCATTTACATCATTCACGATGAGTTGACACTTCTCACAGTTCACATTCAATACACCATTGGAGGGATTGGGGAAAATTGTGAAAAACTCCTCATCGTATTCATCAACACCCAAATCTTCATTCAATTCAAGCGCACCCACATTCGTTGTAGAAATGCCACGCGCAAATCCACTATAATCAACTGCTATTCCCGCTGAATTAGTGGCACTTTCGATAAAATCTGGATTGTTACTCGTATTGGGTGTTAGTGCTGTTACTGCATCGGAATTAGGATCGATGTACTCAGGAAGTGTTGCCAAAATTTGATCTGAAGAGGAATTATAGCCAAACCCTGGATTTCGATTAAACAAATTATTTCCAGTGGTTAATCCCGGCTGTGGATCCAGCGGAATGCTGATCATGTTTCCATTGTTCAGACTATCCGCGTTCGCTGTAATTATATTTCGGTCAATACTAATATTCGCAAACAGCACATTCGCAACGGGTTGACCAAGGAAAGTACTGTATGAAAAACTCACTTGAGCTCCATTAGCCACTTGTTTTCCTATGATCGTATTATTTCTGATCTGGATATTATTGAAATAGCCATTTTGAATGGCGCTGTAAATTCCCTGCCAGATGTTAATTCCCATTGTATTGAGGATGATATTATTTTGAATATAGATGTCTTTCATGTAATGATTCGTCACGAATGCAGTAAATGCTTCGAGACCTAGCAATATTCCACTAACTACCTTTGTTTCATTGTAGATCATGTTCCGGTGAACAAATGCATACTGCATTTTATCGAGGTACAAATTGGCATAGTTGTCATGAAGCAAATTCTCACGAACCTCAGCCGTATCACAAAAATCAAAATCGATTCCTTCGCCTGAATTGTCGTGCACGTGATTGTTCAAGGCAAGATTATGACTGGTATTCCAAAATTTCACTGATGAACCCCATTGCGACTGAGGCGTATTGTAATTCACAGCATCGTGCACGTGGCAATTCGTAATTTTAAATCGCTTAGCTCGCGGAATGAGGTTAGCAGATCCATTGGCATTTAGTGCGCCTATACCGACAAGGATACCATGTCCTGCTGTTTGGGT
>CAISOQ010000249.1 GCA_903887095.1 uncultured Flavobacteriia bacterium | reverse complement strand
TGAAAAAGTTGAAAAAGAAGGTTTGTCATTGTTATTAGAAGAACTAAAAGTTAAGGACCCCGTTTTTTTCAATCAAGTTGACAAACAAAATCCTGTTCGGGTGATCCGAGCTATTGAAGCGATTCGATTAACTGGCTTGCCTTTCTCCGAATTAAGAAAAGCCACTCCGCAAAAAAACAATTTTGAAATCCTTCGCTTTATCATCGAACATCCGCGCGAACAATTGTACAACCGTATCAATCTGCGAGTTGACAATATGATGGATTCAGGATTGTTAGAAGAAGTGAAAACACTCTTACCTTTTAAACACTTGAACGCCTTAAAAACAGTTGGCTATAGAGAATTATTTGATTTCATTGACGGAAAAACGGATTTAGAAACAACTATTGAACTCATTAAGCAAAATTCAAGGAGGTACGCCAAAAGACAATTAACCTGGTTAAAAAGACATGAAGACGCAACAATTGTAACGTTTGACAAAACAGCGTCCATGTTAAATCATATTCTTAGCACATTAAATGCTTTAGAAAACTCCGAAAAAAACAGTTTGGAATGATTCTTGAAAATACAGGTGAAAACCAAAAATTATGAAAATTGTTTTTGACAAAGTAATGCCTCACCCACTTGATTCCATTCAACATGGTTCAACAAGTATTTGGGGGAATAAAATGGAAGTGGCAAAAGGACAAAAAATCCTATTAAACGCTTCGAGTGGCAAAGGAAAATCAACTTTTACATTTACAGCCCTTGGATTAAGATCAGACTATTCAGGAGAAGTTTTTTACAACAACATCAATATCAACACCTTCCAACCGAATGATTGGACATCGATACGACAACAAAAGGTGTCTGTCGTTTTTCAGGACTTGCAACTGTTCCCAGAATTGACGGTTGGAGAAAACCTCCTGATAAAGAACAGTCTTCAAAATGTGTTCAATGAAGAAGAAATTCGGGCAATGCTTCGCGAATTAGACATTGAAAATAAATGGGATCAGAAGTGTCAATTTCTATCTATGGGACAGCAACAACGGGTGGCAATTGTTCGGGCGTTGTGTCAACCATTTGAAATTCTCCTCATGGATGAACCCTTCTCTCATCTCGATGCAGAAAACGCCTTGAAATGCCTCATGCTCATTGATAAAAGGTGCGATGAAATTGGAGCAGGTTTTGTTTTGACAACATTAGGCGACGACCACGGTTTCAAATATGATCACATCTATTACCTGTAAGCCATGTTAAATAAGCTCCTCTTCCGCAACCAGGATAAAAAGCAATTGGTGATTGCGATGGTCGGTTCGTTTCTGGGAATGACCTTTCTTATTACTTCAATTCATTATTTGATTAAAGTGAATGAATTTGGAAAAGGTTCAGATATCCTTGGTCCGAATACAATTATTGTCCAGAAAAAGGTGACGAATTCAAGTTCTTTGAACCTGACAAAAACAGATTTCAGTGAAAGAGAAATTGATAAAATCCGAAAAGAACCATTTATTCAGGATGCGCAACCAGTTATTAGCAACAATTTTGACGTATCATTCGAAACCGCTGACTCTATGGTTCCACGGTTTAGAACAGATGTTTTCATTCAGACAGTTAATCCCAAATTCCTTGATGTAAAATCAACCAAATGGCATTGGAAAGAAGGCGATGAATTTGTGCCAATAATTATGCCTAGAGAATTTCTTGTCATGCTGAATACGTTCATGTCTGCCAGCGGAATTCCACAAATTTCTGATGATTTAGCCAAAGACATCAAATTTAAATTCACATTAAAAGATGATGTAAACAAAGAATGGGCTGATGCGCGAATCATTGGTTTCACGAACGAAGTCTCTTCCATTTTAGTTCCTGAAGCATTCATGGAATATGGCAATGCGAAATACAAAACAGATCGTGATAAGAAAATCACACAACTCATGATTTCAGGAAAAGAAAGTGAATTTGGTCTCGTTGAAGAACTTTTGAAAAAACGCGGGCTGGAATCCAAAAATTCACAAATGCTGATTGGAAGATTAAAAAGTGTTGTAGGGACTTTGTTTCTTGTGGTGCTGGGCATCTCGATAATTGCTGTTTTTGTGTCTGGTTTAGTACTCATCCAATACATGCAATTACTCATGTCGAGAAACGCCTATGAAGTAAGAACACTTCTACGAATAGGATTTCATCCCACTGCAATCATCCAAAGCTTTTTCCGCTATTTCATTAAAGTCTTCGGAATAATCAGTGGTTTAGCCATACTTATATTCTTCCTATTTAAATATTTCCTTGATAAAATGTTTGAGTCTGGTGGTTTGTATATCGACACATCTGTTTCACTTCTTGCCATCGGATCATTGTTCAGCGCCTATGTATTATTTGGATGGTCAAGTTATCTCACAGCAAAAAAAGGTATTTTCAAAGAATACTGATTGGTTAAAGATGTGTTAAATAAACTATACTTTTTAAATTTACGGCGTCATTAAAATAACTTCATACATTGAAAGATTTTAAAACTATGAGAACACTAATTATCGCCTCGTTTCTTCTTTTTTCGACCGTTTCTTTCGGGCAAAAGCTTCGATTCAAAATTGGTAACCAAAAAGACACCACCGTGCATTTAATTAAATACGTGGGTAAAGGACTTTACTATGCTGATACAGCTGAACTGAAAGGTGGGTATGTGGAATTCGATGCAAAAAAACAAGTCCCAGGAATCTTAGGAGTTTTGCTGCCAGGACAGAAATATTTTGAATTCGTCTACAACAACGAAGAAGTTTCATTAGAAACTGCTTCACCTGATTTTGTCGAAAACATGAAAGTAAAAAAGTCCGAAGAAAACAAAGTGTTTATAGACTACATCAAATTCATCGGGCCTAAAAAGACTGAATCCGGAAAATTAACGGAACAACGTAGTAAACTAAAAAGCGAAGATCCCGAATTCAAAAATTTATCGGATAAAATAGATGCTCTCAACAAGGAAGTGATTGACTATCAAAACAATTTAATCAAAACAAATCCAACAAAATTAGTTTCGAAGATTGTTAAAATGTCAATGGATATTGATATTCCCGAAGCACCAAAAGACGCAAAAGGAACTATCATTGATTCGAACTTTAGATTCAATTATTTCCGAACTCATTTCTGGGACAATGTTGACTTGTCAGATGATCGCTTGGTGAACACGCCTGTTTTCCACTCTAAATTAGAGTACTACTTTGGCAAAAACATGATGATTCAGCACTGGGATACGCTACTTAACAATGCTTTTAAGTTTTGTGATGCCTTGAATCCAAAATCAAAGACCTTCGAATATTGTGTTTCTTGGATTACATCAACTTATGGTAAGAGCAATATCATGGGAATGGACAAAGTCTATGTGATGATGGCGGATAAATACTACTGCAGCAAGAACGCGGAAGGAAAATCGCCGGCATTCTGGATGAAGGAAGATAAACTAGATGAGTTGTGTGAAAAGATTCCGGTTCAGAAAAACACTGTACTTGGAGTAAAGCCTCCGAATATCATTCTACGCGACACAACAGACACCAAATGGCAGGATTTTTACAGTTTAACTTCAGAATACACCATTCTTTATTTCTGGGATCCAGAATGCGGACATTGCAAGAAAACGACACCGAAACTGGAGACATTGTACAAAGAGAAGTTAAAAGCAAGGAACATTGAAATATTCGCTGTTGGAAAAGCTGTTGGTGAGGATTTTGGAAAATGGAAAAAGTTTATCAAAGACAACAATATGACGTTCATCAATGTGGCAGTTACAGAACCTTTGTTCAAAGCAGCCATGGAAGATGCAAGACAATTTGTTCCTAAATACACGACCCTTGAATCACTGAATTATCAAACTACC
>CAISOQ010000248.1 GCA_903887095.1 uncultured Flavobacteriia bacterium | reverse complement strand
CTTGCTCAAGTATGTGAAGAGTATGTTCACTCATTCCACCAAAAAGTGCAGGCCCCATCCAACTTGAAATAGCAAAACCATACGATGAAGGCACTCCTGATTTCATTGAAAGCAAGACTTCATCTGTCCCATTCATTGTGAAAATGCATGAAACTAAAATGATTTCCATAATCAAGATCAAGTTTGCGTCTTTCGTTGGCCAACCAACTAATTCCTTCATGTTTAGACGGGGTAATTTCAAAAGATTACGTCTCGACAAGAACGCAATTGTTGCTAACAACGCGGCAAAGGAAAGTATTTCAATAAAGCTAATCATGAATGTATAAAAACCACCCAATGCTTCATGAAACATTCTATGACTTCCCGTCAACCCATCTGCAACTATTTCTATTAACTCGATTTGAGTAATGATAAAAGCAACGTAAATAGCAAGATGCAATATTGCTGCAATTGGCCGCGTAAACATCTTCTTTTGTCCTAAAGCGACGAGGATCATTGTTTTCCATCTTTCCGATGAATTGTCTGAACGATCAATCGATTTACCTAATTGTATATTCGAACGAATCTGAAGAATATTGAAGGTAAACAAACCTGTACCAACAATAAATAAAAGTGCAAAGATGATTATTGACATACTTCTATTGCTTAATTTGTAACTGTTGAATCGAGCATCAACCGAAGCTTCTGTTCTTCTGCTGGTGACAAAGGTACACCTTTTGTTTTTGCTCCAAAAACAGAGAAGTGAATATATCTTTCAGGGTGCATCTGAATATCATCCACTAACTCTTGTAAATCTTTATTTGTTTGAACTAATTCATTAAAAAGTTTATCATCTCCAAGTAATTTACCAAGTGTGCCCTCCCCTTTTTGAGCAGATGCCAAAACATCATTAAATGTTTTTAGGGTTTGTGCTGCACTACTTATTACACCTTTGAAATCAGCAGTAACCATCTCGTCGGTAATTTTTTTTGTATTACCAATAATGTTTGTCACTTCTTCATTGCTCTTTTTAAGGTTTTGCGTAATACTTTCAACGTTGGTCATAATTCTACCAAACTTCACTTTCTCCTCTCCTACAAGCAATTGAACTTCCTCTGCAACATTTCCGATGCGTTCAATTGCAATTTTAACTTGTTTCATGCTTTGCTCAATCTCAGACGTAGCCGTAGTATCCCAAAATGCAGTTAATGAAGTCACCATTTTATCAATAGAACTCATCATCGCTTGTACTTTTTGAGAAATCGGATCAGCATAGGACTTCACTTGTGACATCATATCTACAGCTAATCGGCCTTCTAATGTAGCCCCCGGTTTGTAAAATCCTTTTGAAAGATCTGAACTTACAGAGATGAGCATTCCTTTGTTAAACAAATCCAGCGAACCGATCTCAACAATCGATCCAACGGGTAATTTAACATCGTCATTTTGAATTGAAAAAGCAACTCGAACTCTTTTATCGGGCGCATTTTGTGGCACATATTCTACCTCTAGCACTTTTCCGACAATCACTCCATTCAACGTTACATTAGAGGCAACGGCCAATTGACCTGAATTTGGGAAGTATGCATAATATTTTTTGTCGCCACCAAAAAAACTATTACCCTTCAAAAAATTTATTCCTGCAACCAGCATTGCAATCGCAGCAACTGCAATTATCCCGGTTTTAATTTCTTTTGAGATCTTCAAAATCCTTTATTTTTCCGCTAATTTAATAGCTTTTTCTAAATTAATTCTTTGTCCATTCTGAAAGGCAACAACAAAAGCATGCTGAAATCCCATTTCTCGCAATTCCGCTTTGTATGCATTTGCCCCCTTAAAGTCGTTTGTAAAACTACCAACAGTGTATTTGAATAGATTATCCTGCACATACTCAGAAACCGATAATCCTTTAAATTTTTCAGCGGTCGTGGCGATTTTTTTTTCGGATGTTTCGATCTGAACTCTAAAAATCACGTTGTTATCAATTTCAATTGTGGAATTTTCTTGACTTTCAACAGGCTCACTCGTTTGAACAAATGCTGAAGAATTAGTTGTTTTACCGTCTATTCCTTCCAATTCGTTTTTATAGCTTTCAAAAGCACTGAACATTGACTGCGCCATTTTACGTTGCCCTGTTGTATCTCCTAAAAATTTTTCCTCTGATGGATTTGTTAGAAAGCCAGTCTCTATCAACACACTCGGCATTGTCGTTTTATAAAGCACTAAAAACCCTGCTTGTTTAACACCTCTGTCATAACGGCCTAAACGTTTAAATTCTTTTTGAAGCTTGTCCGCAAAATTTATAGACTGATCTAAAAAAACGGAAAGTTGAAGTTGACGGGCAATAAGTGCATCCGGAGACATGTCAAAATCTTTATACTTTGCCCCATTATCATCTTCAAGATAAATTGTTGAGTTCTCCCTTTCAGCTACTTTCTGCTGAGATTCTGTGCGGTGTAATCCCAAAACATATGTTTCAGAACCATACGCTGCCGGACTAGCGGAATTGGCGTGGATACATATAAACAGATCCGCTTTGGCTCGATTTGCAATATTTGCTCTTTCGTCAAGCTCAACAAAAACATCCTTATCACGCGTAAAGACAACCTTTATTCCAGGGTATTTGTCTTTGATGTACTGGCCTAATTTCAAAGCTATCGACAAACAAACGGTTTTCTCATTTGCTGCTGCGCCATGACAACCAGGATCTTTCCCACCATGACCAGCATCAATTACAATCGTTTTAATGGTAGGACGATCAACAGACGTGTTTTGGGCGATTAAATCAAGAGAAACGAAAAGAACAGAAAGCAATAAAAAATGCCTAAAGCAGTTATATCTCAAGATTTTTTCCATTTCAACAAGCTAATTTTAATAGTTTTGCAGGCACAACAATGCCTTTAAAAACAAAAATACAGTCGAATCTTTGACCAAAAAGCATTCCATACTGATACTTATTCTCGGGTCATTGTTAATAATGTACCCGCACAATTTCTGTTACAGCCAAACGAAGGATACAGTTGTAATAAATGACGAAAGCCTTGATGATATCATTCGGTACAGTGCGCGCGACTCAATTTTTAAAGACTTAGAAAAAAGGCAAATCCACCTCTACGGGAACGCGAATCTAAAAACAACTGACGTAACACTGACCGCTGGATACATGCTTGTTGACCTAAATAACAAGGAAGTACTTGCAAGATATGAATTCGACAAAGACAGTAATAAAATCAATTTTCCCATTTTAAAGGATGGATCTGAAGATGTAAAAGCTTCATCAATTCGGTATAATTTCAAAACGAAAAAAGGATATATTGAGGAATTGGCTGTCAAACAAGACGAGGCGTATTTGTACATGGGCATAGCCAAGAAACAAGCCAATGATGATATTCATTTTAAGATGGGGAGATTTACTACTTGTAACTTAGAAGACCCCCATTACCATTTTCAGTTATCGAAAGCAGTTTTAATTCCAGAAAAACGAATCGTTACTGGACCAATGAACTTGTGGATAAAAGGTGTACCCACCCCCTTAGGATTGCCATTCAGTGTCATACCTCAACAAAAAAAGAGAACACATGGAATTCTTTTTCCTGAAATCACACCTCTTTCAGCCTATGGATTTGGATTTCAAAATCTTGGCTATTACATACCTGTAAATGAAAGGTTGCAAACAACGGTTTATG
>CAISOQ010000247.1 GCA_903887095.1 uncultured Flavobacteriia bacterium | reverse complement strand
GATGTTGATGGTGTTATGACTGACGCTGGAATGTACTATACTGAAAACGGCGATCAGATCAAGAAATACAATGCAAAGGATGGAATGGCAATTCAACATTTAGTGAAAAATAATTTTCAGCTTGCCATAATTTCTTCTGGTTATAAAGCTGAGATGGTCAAGGCTAGAGCCGAGTTGCTTGGTATACAGTTTTGCCATGTTGGAAGAGAACCTAAGTTAGATGTATTAACAAAGCATTCCGCTGATCTAGGAATAGGTCTGGAAAATGTAGCAATAATTGGAGATGATATCAATGACCTTGATGTCATTCGAAAGATTGGTTTTTCAGCTTGTCCGAGTGATGCTGTTGCAGTCGTAAAAACACATGTAGACATTATTCTAACCAAAAAAGGCGGAGAAGGATGTGTGCGTGAATTTGTAGATGCTTATTTATTAAAACAACCACTCACATAATTTATTAGTTAGATGAAGATTGGATTGATTCGTGAGGGAAAGGTACCGCCAGATAAAAGAGTACCGTTAACACCGAAACAGTGTAAAGCATTGAAAGTCTTGTACCCTGATTTGGAAATAGTTGTTCAACCAAGTCCCATAAGAGCCTTCAAAGATGAAGAATACACTGAGCAGGGTATTCAATTGAGTGAAGAGCTATCTGACTGTGATTTGATTTTGGGTGTTAAAGAAGTCAATATTCAGGATTTAATACCGAACAAGAAATTCATGTTCTTTTCGCATACCATCAAAAAACAGGCGCACAATCAAAAATTGATGAGGGCCTTGATTGACAAGAACATCGAAATGATTGATTATGAATTGATCAAAGACAAGCACAATAAGCGAATTATTGGATTTGGAAGGTATGCGGGGATTGTTGGGACTTACAATGCCTTTTTAACGTATGGGTTGAAAAAGGGACTTTACGAGTTGAAACCAGCAAATCAGTGCCATGACCGGAAAGAAATGGAAGCGGAGATGAAGAAAATCTCCCTGCCAAATGATACACGCATTGTACTCACTGGTTTTGGTCGGGTAGGACATGGGGCCAGAGAAATAATAGATTTGCTACCAATTACGGAGTTGACACCCGAAGAATTTACAGCTGGTACATTTAATCATCCTGTGTTTACCCAATTGGAAGTGGAAGATTACTATGCAAGAAAGGATGGGAAGGCCTTCGATAAAGCTGATTTTTATGCCAACCCCGAATTGTACAAATCGACTTTTGATCGCTTTTTGAATCAAGCCGACATGTACATTCCATGTCACTTTTGGAGCAGTAGATCCCCATTTATTGTTACAAATGAAGATTTGAAAAGAAAGGATTTGAGAGTTTCAGTCATTGCAGATATTTCTTGTGATACAGAAGGACCAATCGCTTCGACAATCAGAGCAAGTAAAATTGCAGATCCAATTTATGGTTACGATCCGCAAACTGAGCAGGAAGTCGATTTCAGAAATCCAAATGCAATAGCTGTAATGGCTGTTGATAATCTTCCGTGTGAATTACCAAAAGATGCATCAGAGGATTTCGGAAATGAATTGACGCGTCTCGTATTGCCATGTTTGTTGAAGGAAGATCCCGACAATATTATTGGAAGAGCAACTGAAACAAAGAATGGAATGCTGAATGAAGGATTTTCATACCTTCAAGATTACGCGAATGGTATTTTAACCCATTGATAGATGGAAAAAGGGGATAAGCGAATTATACGAGGTTGGGTTTTTTATGACTGGGCAAATTCAGTTTATAACTTGGTTATTTCCTCAGCGATTTTCCCAATATTTTACGATAATATTACAAAAAAGAAATATGCTGATTCTTTGTGCTTAGAGACGAAGCATTTATTGAAAGATGAAATCATAGAAGTGTCTTTTTTTGGCATCAAACTTTCATCAAGTGTTCTATTTACATTTACACTCTCCGCTTCATTTTTAGTTGTTTCATTTCTTTCACCTTTACTTTCTGGTATTGCAGATTATACAGGAAGTAAAAAGAAGTTTTTAAGGTTTTTCTGTTATCTGGGCGCTTTTTCGTGCATGTCACTTTACTTTTTCAATCCTGCAAGAATAGAGTTGGGTATGTTTTCAGTTTTTCTTGCAAGTATAGGATATTGGAATAGTTTGGTTTTTTACAATGCCTTTCTGCCAGAAATTGCTGATGTGAATGACCATGATAGAATCTCTGCTCGTGGATTCACAATGGGCTATCTTGGTTCGATGATTTTACTTGTTATCTGTTTGGCGTTGATAATGTCAACAGATGTAGGAAGTGAGAAATTGAATTACATGCGATATGCCTTTGTTTTTGTAGGAATTTGGTGGATAGGTTTCAGTCAATTGACCTACAGAGTATTGCCTAACAATGTTTATGGAAAAAAACCAGAACCTGGCTATTTATGGAGGGGCTTTCGTGAATTGAAATTGGTTTTTGGCGAGTTTAAATCCACCGTTCGATTAAAGCGTTATTTGATTGCGTTTTTCTTCTTTAACACAGGTGTTCAAACAGTCATGTTGATGGCAACAATCTTTGCCAACAAGGAAATTGAATGGCCGGAAGGAAGTGGTTCAACTGGACTAATAATCGCAATTCTTCTGATTCAAATTTTAGGTGCTCTAGGTGCTTTCATAATGTCAAAGGTCTCTCAACGAATTGGTAATCTCAAAACACTTATGATTTCAGTTGGAATATGGATTGTGATTTGTGCGTGTGCATTTTTTATTCGAAAACCAACGGCATTTTATATCCTCGCGGCTTCGGTTGGATTGGTAATGGGCGGCGTGCAAGCAATCGCTCGTTCGACATATTCGAAATTCTTACCCGAAACAACGGACCATGCCAGTTATTTTTCGTTTTATGATGCGTCAGAAAAAATTGGAATTGTCATCGGTACCTTATTCTTCGGTTTAATGGAATTCTGGACCGGTTCTATTCGTTATTCGATTGTTGCTGTTGCGGCTTTCTTCATTATTGGGTTTGTTGCATTGCTTTTCGTTCCGAAAGAAGAAACAGAATTGTAAGGCAAAAAAAAAGCCCGATTACTCAGGCTTCCAATTGATTGATTTTCTCTTTATTTCTTATAAAAAGGAAGTTTTACAACTTTCGCTTTCACACCTTTCTCGCGAATTTCTACATAGATTTCAGAGTCTAACGCTGCGTGTTCAGTTGAAACGTATCCTAGACCGATACCAATTTTCATTGAAGGCGACATTGTACCTGAAGTCACTTTACCGATGACATTTCCGTTTGCATCCTGAATAGGGTAGTCATGGCGAGGGATTCCACGATCAACCATTTCGAAGGCAACTAATTTTCGTTTAACACCCTCTTCTTTTTGTTTTTTAAGTGCATCAGAATCAACAAATTCTTTTGTGAATTTCGTAATCCATCCCAAACCTGCTTCCAAAGGAGAAGTTGTGTCGTCTATGTCATTTCCATAAAGACAAAATCCCATTTCTAAACGCAATGTATCTCGCGCTGCTAGGCCAATAGGTTTTATTCCAAATGCTGCGCCCGCTTCAAAGACCTTATCCCAAACCTGGTTGATGTCCTTGTTTTTTACATAAATCTCAAATCCGCCAGAACCAGTATAGCCAGTTGCTGAAATCATTACATCATTTACTCCCGCAAATGTTCCGTGCGAAAATGTGTAATAAACCATATCACTTAGATTTACATCCGTCAGTGATTGCATTGCTTCAGCTGCTTTTGGACCTTGAATTGCGAGAAGTGAATACTCATCCGAAAGATTTTCCATTTCTACACCAAGATCATTTAGTCCTGAAATCCAGTTCCAGTCTTTTTCTATGTTCGAAGCATTAACAACAATAAAATATTCGTTTTCATTTACACGGTAAATAATTAAATCGTCAACGATTCCTCCTTTGCCATTTGGCATACAAGAATATTGCGCTTTACCATCAAATAAAACAGATGCATCATTGGAGGAGAACTTTTGAATCAATGCGAGCGCATTAGGTCCACGAAGTACAAATTCTCCCATGTGTGAAACGTCAAAAACACCAACACCATTTCTGACTGTTTCATGCTCTGCGTTTACACCTTCGTATTGAACAGGCATATTGTATCCTGCAAATGGAACCATTTTGGCACCCAATGCAACGTGTTTTTCGTATAGTGCTGTATCTTTCATCCAATAATTTTTTGTCAAAAGTAATTGTTTTAAGTGATTGAGGTCACTTAGAATAGTTGTGAAAGTTCTTTTCCTATTAAACTGCCAATAGCAACGCCCATTCCACCCATGCGAACGCCAACGGCAATTCGTTCATCAAGTTTTTCAACGATAGGAGCTTTTGTGTCGCCAATACCCATTATCCCTGACCATTCATATTCAATTGAATAATCAGATCCGGGAAGTATCACTTGCGACATAAGTTCTTTTAGTGAATCAATTATTTTTTCAGTGGTAACCATCTCAGTAGTGGTTTCGCCTTCAAAATCAATGTTTCGACCACCACCAAGGAGAATTCGCCCATCAATATTCCTGAAATAATAATACCCTTGTTGGTAATGGAATGTTCCTTTAATTTTTAAATCATGAATCGGTGTTGTAACAATAACTTGAGCACGGGCTGGTTTCACGTTCAAATGTGGCATTAAATTTTTGGCAAAACCATTCGTGCAAACAGCTACATTTTTCGCTTTCATGAAGCCAACAGAAGTTTGCATTGAGACGTGGTAAAGTCCAGATTGCAGGGCTTCAACGGCAACACCATAAATGCATTTTATATTTTTGCTAACAGCCAGATGGTGGAGGTAGTCAATCATTTTACCCGTATTGATCTGACCTTCCAATCGATTGAAATAACTTGTCTGAACACCTTTGAAACCAAATTTTGATGCACAATCTTTGTCTTCTGAATAGACCTCAGTTTCACCTGTGATTTCTGCTATTTTTTGATTTAGATAAGGAAGTCGCGAATTAATTTCTTCCGTATTTTTTTTGTCTGATGGTAAAATGAGATCCCACGAACCGTTCAATTCAAGGTCCATGTTGCTATCACCAACAAGGTTGCGCAAGTTTTGAAGTCCTTTCCATCGTTTTTCTACTGTCGACCATACTGCAGATTCATCATAATTCGCAAGGTCATCAAGGATTTCTGTAACACTCCCAAAACAAGTGAATCCTGCATTTTTACTGCTTGCGCCGGTAGGAAGATAACCCCTTTCTAAAACGACTATTTTGGCATCAGAAAAACGATTTCTTAATTCAATGGCAGTAGAAAGTCCAACAATACCTGCTCCAATAACGAGGTAATCGATTTCTTCAAAATAGGTTTTTCTTTCCCAAAAACTTAACTGTTCAATCTTTAAAATCTGCATATTGTTCAAACAATTTTCGCGATATTTGTAAATTAACACTGTCAAAATTAAACCAATTCTGTAACTGCTTGTACAGGGTTTCGTTTAAACATAAAATATGAGGTACATACTTCTTCTTTTCTTAGTTGTTTCGACTAGTATTTTGCATGCTCAGTCGCTCACTTTTTTATTTAAAGGTGTGGTTTCGAATCAAGATCTTGGTAAAAATGAAACAGGCGTGATGGTATCCATTGTTCAAGGCGGAAATTCACTCGGCACGGCTACAAGTGCAAGTAATGGGAAATATTCTTTAAAAGGAAATGTTAATTACACACAGCCATTTTCAGTTGTGTTTTCCAAAGGCGGGATGGTTTCCAAGAAAGTGGATTTTAATTTCAGTACACTCAACGAAGAAGATATTCCAGCTGGGGCCGAGTATCAACCAATTTCTGATTTGAGTATGTCAATTTTTTCAGAAAGACCAAATGTTGATTTTTCTTTCTTAAAAAATGAGCCCGTTGCGATCTTCAATTGGAACGACGCGAAATTGACACCTGACTTGGACAAAGTTACCTCTGATAAAATGCGTGCCCGCATCGAAAAGCTATTGTTACAGGCAGAACAAAACAATGCAGCGAATGATGCAAAATACCAAGCAGCGATAAAGGAAGCAGATAATTTGTATTTAAGTTTAAAGAAATACCCAGAAGCAAGAACGAAATACGAAGAAGCTTTGGCATTGAAGCCCAAAGAAAAATACCCAAGTGATAAAATCGTTGAATTAGACGCGCTCATTGCTGCAAAACAAAAACAAGATCTTGCCGCTCAACAGTCAGATTCAGAATATTTAAATCTTATCAAGGCAGCAGATGCATTGCGGGATCAAAAGAAATACGATCAGGCAATTGCGAAATACAAAGAAGCTTCGGCGAAAAAAAATGAACAATACCCAAAGGATCAAGTAACTGCTCTTCAAAAATTGGTTGATGACCAAAAGAAACAGGCAGAAACAGATGCAAAATACAATGACGCAATCAAGGCAGGTGATCTTGCCATGACGCAAAAGAATTACACGCTGGCAAAAGAAAAATACACCCTCGCCAAAGACCTTAAACCAACTGAACAATTGCCAGTTACACGTTTGAGTGAAATAGACAAGAAAATAGCCGAGCAAACAGCCTCTGCAGATAAAAAGAAGAAGTACGATGAGGCAATGGCCGCTGCGGATAAATTTTTCGCTGAATCTAAGTACGCTGATGCAAAGGGAAAATATTCAGAGGCATTAACGTATGACCCTGCAGCAGTTATTCCACCAACTAAAATCAAAGAATGTGACGCTAAGATTGCGGCACTGGCCAAGGATAAAGAAAAAGCGGATAAAATTTCTAAATTACTTTCAGAAGGAAATACATTTTTGGCAGGTTCTAAATTGAATGAAGCAAAGTTGAAATACAACGAAGTTTTGACCTTAGATCCGACGAATTCAGAGGCGAAACAGAAAATCGATGAAATCAACTTGAAACAGCAAGATGCAGCAAAATCCGCAGAACAAGACGCAAAGTTTGCAAAGCTTGTAACTGAAGGAGATTTGGCAGCAAAAGGTTTGAAATATGTTGAAGCCAAAACAAAATATGAGGCTGCGTTGCAAGTGAAATCAGATCCCACTGTTCAAGCAAAAATTGATGATATCAATAAAAAATTAAAAGATCAGGAGGACAAAGCGTCCCAAGATGCAAAATTTCTTGCTTTGAAGTCCGAGGGGATGAAATTGGCGAATGAGCAAAAGTATGCTGAAGCTAAAGCGAAACTTACCGAAGCTCAAAGCATAAAGGCTGATGTTGCCGTGGCTGCTAAACTAAAAGAAATAGAAGAAAAGCTCAAGCAAAATGATGCAGCTACAAAACTGGATAAAGATTATCAAGATATAATTACAGCAGCGCAAGGTTTAGAATCAGCAAAAGATTACGATGGTGCCATCTTGAAATACAAAGAAGCAGCTGCTAAAAAACCGGCTGAAAAATTGCCAAAAGACAGAATTGCAGCCTTGGAGTTATTGAAATTGGACAATGCGAAACAAAAAGATGTTGATGTGAAATATGCGGCTGCAATGAAGCGGGGTGATGATTTCATGGCGCAGCAAAAATACATTGATGCAATAAAAGAGTACAATGCAGCAGTGGTTCTTAAGCCAAATGAAAGTTTGCCAGTGACAAAAGCCAAAGAAGCTGAGGAACTCGAAAAAAACAAAGGATCTGAAGATAAAAAACAATACGAAAAAATAATTGGCGGGATAGAAAAAGCAATCGCTGAAAAAGATTTTACAAGGGGTAAAGAATTGGTTGAACGAGCGAAAAGCTTTAACAAGCAGTTCAATATCATGCCTTCTGACACGCGACCAAATGATTTGTTGGCTCAGATCAATTTAATGGAGCAAGCAGAAAAGAATTATGCAGCGAAAATGGCTGAAGGAGAAAAGTTTGCTACGGCAAAAGATTACCCCAGAGCGATAGCGTCTTTCGAAGCAGCAAAAATCATTAAACCAGCGGAATCTTTGCCGCAGACGAAAATAGATGAATTAAAAAGATTGCAAAACGACCAGGCTTCTGTTCAAGAAAAGGAATTGATATACAAAGACAATATGGCTAAAGGAAACTTGAGTCAGAATGCTAAAAATTACGCTCAAGCTTTGTCCAATTATGAAAATGCGTTGAGTGCTAAGCCAAATGATCAAGTTGCCAAAGACAAAATTTCTGAGGTAAAACAATTAATGGATGAGCAAGCAAATGCTTCTAAGTCTGCGCAAGAAAAAAAGGCGCGATTTGATGCATTAATCAAAGAAGCAGATGGATTGTTTCGTTCTGACAACTTTGCCGATGCACGCACGAAATACACTGAGGCGCTTGGCGTTGATCCGACAAGTAAGTATGCAAAGAAACAACTGGATGAGTGCAACAGGAAACAATCAAGTACAGATAATGCTAAATCGGAAACTGAATTCAATGCACTTGTTAAAACAGCTGATGAAGCCTTTAAAATAAAAAGTTTTGATCGTGCCAAAGAAGACTACAACAAAGCATTGGTTATCAAGCCTGGAAACCCATATGTTACAAATAAATTAAAAGAAATAGATGCGTTTTTAAATCCTGCTGTTGAAAAAACGATGGCACTTGAACCACTTGGAAAACCTTATGAAAGTTCAATAATGGATGGCTATGCAGCACTGGTTGAAGCTGACATACAAAGGAAATCCGATAAAGAACAGGCGGTTGGCGAGAAATTAAAGGATGCCCAAGAGCAGACAGATGAATTGACTGAATTGAGCACTATTGAACAGCAACGAAAAAGAGACCGGATGAATGCCGTTGTCACTAAAATTGCTACGGATGAGCAATCTGCGGATCTGAATCGGCAATTGACAACGCAGGTTTTTGAGAAGGCTCAAAATGACATTGCGAAAGAGAATATTTCGAACGAAAATTTCAAACATTCTGAAAATGTAAAATCACAAGAGGCACTTAGCAATGTTTCAGGTCAAACAAGTATAGAATACAAAGACAAAGAATCAGTTTATACTGAGAATACCGAAATCATCAATGCGCACAATGTGGGTTACGAGGAAAGTTTGCGTCAACAAAATATTTCTGAGGCCAATACAAATATTACATCCGGACAGAAATTATTGATTGTTGATCAGAACCTGCAACAAGATAAGTTGGATGATTTTGAATCACGCGCTGCAGTCCGCACCGAAGTAGATAAGAAACTGGTTGAAGTAACAACTGTGGATCAAAATCTAACAAATGTGAACAGCAAAGAGCTTTTAGGCAATGACCAGCAATTGTATGCTAAAAAAATAGCAGTTACTGAGAAAGATGTGCAGGATGCGAAAGTTGCTCCAACTAACGATGCGTATTTAAAATCAGTGAAAGAAGTTGTGAATGACAAAGATCAGTCTAAAACAGAAGAGCAAGTTGTGCATACTTCTGAATTGAATTCTTCATTGAATAAAATCAATACAACGATGGAGGAGCAAAATGTTGACAGAGATTTGAATAGACTTAAAACTACTGAGATCATTCATAACGGTAATGAGGCAATTGAGAAATCTACTTTAACGGCTAATAACAAGGAAAACACAAAGTATTTGAGTAATGAAAGCGTCATCAACAACAAAGGTGCAATTGCCAATCAAACTGATGCTAAAGCGGTTGAAAATCATTCGATAAATATTCAGTCGGTTACTTTACTCGATAAAAAAGCAAATACATCTGCATCAGAGTTGAATCTTAGTGATGATGAAGAACGTTTGCAGGCGCGTGCAACAGTTGAAACAATGACGACCAATGTTGAGGAGAGTGCGAAGAGTTCAACAAAGAACCAAGAAGCAGTTACTCAAAAGTTCAATGATGCGAGCAAAGCTGTTGATGCAAGCAATACGAGTTTACAAGATGCCAATAAAGAAAAGAACTTATCCAATCAGACGAAATTAACTGTCTCCGAATCTGGTAAACAGGAGAAAGTAAAACTTGCAAACTCTCTTGGAAAAGATTACCCTGAAGGAGTCAGTCAAGAGTCATTCACTCAAAATGATGACAAAGGTTTAATGACTGCCATCATAACCCGCAGAATCGTCGTAAAAGAAGGACATGGCGATGTGTATGTGCGCACCCAAACATTACAGGCGATTACTTACTCGAAAAACGGTCAGCCTACAACTGAAATGGTTTGGCAGCGAGAAACGCAAGGACCTCACTTGCAAAAACACTATTAATTCAATATTTATTGTCAGTAACTCTTCTGTGCGACTTTTTCACATGTGGAAATAAGGTCTAATTTCACATAAAAGAAATCGATTGGCAAAGAAGTTAACGGTAGCGGCAAGCATTGTTGTCAAATTGATTCTAGGAATAATGATCTGTAATTATTTCTGGAAAGCAAATGATTTTGTCGCCATCAAGCAAATTCCATGGTACATTGTTGCAGAAGGATTGTTGTATATCGCTGCTCAAATGCTCACCCGTAAATTTTCAAATGTAAATAATTGGTGGGATTGGGTTTTTTACTTCGGACTCGTATCAATAATGCTAACTGTTTCTTTTGGTTCTATATCCCATGCCGCCAGCTGGTTTTTGGTTGTTAAATCAGGAACGATTGCACTAGTTATTCCGGCGATAATTGATTTTGTAAAATTGTTAATTCCTAAACGTCAAACTGAAAAATGAATGTTCATTTCATAGCAATTGGAGGTAGTGCCATGCATAACCTTGCAATAGCACTGAGTAGAAAAGGTGCAAATGTTACTGGTTCAGATGATGAAATATTTGAGCCTTCTCGGACGCGGCTTGAAAAACAAGGCATTTTACCTGATACGATAGGTTGGTTTCCTGAAAAAATAAATGCCCAATTGGATGCTGTTATTCTTGGCATGCATGCCAGGGCAGATAATCCAGAATTACTGAGGGCAAAGGAACTTGGCTTGGATATCTATTCTTACCCTGAATATTTGTACGAACAAAGCAAAAATAAAACGCGTGTTGTAATCGGTGGAAGTCATGGTAAAACAACTATTACTTCAATGCTTTTACATGTTGTGAATGCCTTAGGAATGAATGTGGACTACATGGTGGGAGCACAATTAGAAGGTTATGATTGCATGGTTAAACTAACCGAAGAAGCCAATGTGATGATCTTGGAAGGAGATGAATACTTGAGTTCTCCGATAGATCGTCGTCCGAAGTTTCACTTGTACAAGCCAGATGTAGCTATAATAAGCGGTATAGCTTGGGATCACATAAATGTATTTCCAACCTTCGAGAATTACGTTGAGCAATTTGATACATTTTGTTCGCTGATTTCGGAAAATGGTACATTGATTTACAATGTAGATGATGAAGAAGTGAATAAATTGGGGGTTAAATTTTCTTCAACCAAACAAACGGTTGCCTATCAAACTCCAGAATACGATGTAACTGAAACGGGGACACTGCTGTATTTCAATGGTGAAAAATATCCTTTGAAAATATTTGGATCCCACAACCTTCAAAATTTGATGGGTGCCATGCGCATTGGACAAAATATTGGCATTGAACCTGAAGATTTTTTTAAAGCCATTGAATCCTTTACAGGCGCAGGAAAAAGATTGCAAAAGGTGGCAGAAAAAGGCACTTTCACAATGTTCAAGGACTTTGCACATTCCCCATCCAAATTAAAGGCAACCACAAAAGCAGTGAAGGAACAATTTGTAAAACGTCACGTTGTTGCTTGTATGGAATTGCACACTTTTTCTTCATTGAAAAAAGAATTTCTTCCACATTATGAGAATGCGATGCAAGCAGCTGACGAAGCGATTGTTTATTTCAGTCATGAAGTTGTAGCGCATAAAAAGCTTGACCCAATAACAAAAGAATTGGTAGCTGCAGGCTTTGGAGGTGGGGTAACCGTATTAAATGAAACGCAGGAAATTCTCGATTTTATTCATTCAAAAAATTGGAACAATAGCGTGTTGCTGATGATGTCTTCTGGAAATTTTGACGGAATCAACTATGAAGTTCTGGGCGATGAACTATCTTCGCAACTCGAATGAAATACATAATACCGTTTTTTTTATTGCTCCTTGTTTCCTGTTCAGGCTTAAAATACCTTGAGCGTAAAGCAACGTTACTTGATTTGAAGTCGCAATATGACGCAGTGGGAGCAACAGGCACTTTTCTGTTGCACGATTGTGTAAAAAATCAGTATTTCGTTTATAATCAAGGAAATGCCGATTCGCTTTATTCACCTGCCTCGACATTCAAAATTGTTAATTCGATAATTGCTCTGGAAACTGGTGTTGTAGCTAAAATAACGGATACAACGAAGTGGGACGGTGTAATTCGTGATGTGAAAGAATGGAACAAGGATACGGATATGAAGTCGGCTTTTAAAAATTCGACAGTCTGGTATTACCAATCAATCGCAAAGAAAATTGGTGTTGTTAAAATGAAAAAGTGGCTTGATTCTCTTTCGTATGGCGCCAATTCAGAAATTAAAACCATTGACAAATTTTGGTTGAATGGAGAGTTGAAGATAAGTCCACAACAACAATTGGAATTTTTAGAGAG
>CAISOQ010000246.1 GCA_903887095.1 uncultured Flavobacteriia bacterium | reverse complement strand
GGTAAAATTAAATGTGGTGCTTTTGTGTCGGCTTGTGTGAGAACAAAGCAGCTCTTTTAATTTTGCGAAGGGTCGGCTGTCTTTCATTTTGTCTGTCGATATTTTGTCGGTTTACTCGGTCGCTCTACAATGAGGCATAACTTACTTATACCCCTCACACTTTATAGGTTAGCATACACATGGTTGTTGTATATGCCTCACATGCATGAGAGCTATTGATAACCTTAAAAGTATCATAAATCATCAAATGGTGTGCGGATCTGTTGAATATTTTTCGCACTAACATGCGTATAAATTTCTGTTGTTCTGGAACTTGAATGACCAAGTAATTCCTGAATGTATCGCAGGTCGGTGCCATTTTCGAGTAGATGAGTGGCATAGCTGTGACGTAACCAGTGCAAACTTACTTTTTTCTGAATTCCTGCTTTTTGAAGGCTTTGTTTCATCACGTTTTCCAGACTTTTCTCTGAATACTTGTTCCCTTCGCGTTCTCCTTCAAAGAGCCATTGTTTTGGTTTGAAGACCTTATAGTAGGTTCTTAATAATTCGAGCAATTTCATACTCAACGGAACCAAACGGTCTTTTTTACCCTTGGATTGCCTGATGAAAAGTAAATTTCGATCCGAATGCACATCTTTCAATGTTAAATTCAATAATTCACTTCTGCGCAAACCGCATGCATAGATCAAGCTGAGCATCGCGCGGTGCTTTATATTTATCGGTGCTTCAAGAATCGCTTTTACCTCTTCCTTACTGAGTACATTTGGCAAGCGTTTTTCGCTCCTCGGCCGGTGCAAATTGTCGAGCGCCATGTTTTTGTTGAAACGTTTCCGGTAAAACAACTTAATGGCATTGATCACCTGGTTTTGAAAACTCGAAGACAATCCTTTTCTCAAAATATAGTCATTGTTGAATCGGATCACATCGTCACTCTCCAATTCATCGATGGGTTTTTCTGAGCAAAACCTGAAAAAAGTCTTCAACGAATCGCTGTAGGTCTTGATCGTATTCGGGCTGTATCTTTTAGAACGTAAGTAGTTTTCGAAATGAAGAAGTTGTTCCATATGCGCTTCAGTTAAAGCGGTCAATTCAGATTGAATCGTATTCGAAACAGAATTCACTTTACTTTGGTATGATTGGCTCGATTGTCTGCTCTTTGCGTTGGTGACTGATTCTAAATTTACCCAAGCAATGCCCCGAAATTCTGAAAGAAGCAAATGAAGACTTTGCGGTTCATCAGGTAGCTGCCACATTTTCTTTTCCTTATTCCATTCAATGTGTGGCAGAATTCTAAGTTTATTAAATAGTTCATGGTCGAAAGCATGCTTCACAAAAAGCTTATTCGTTCCTTCGGAACGAGTCACGGTTAATTGTTTCATTGGTTAGGTTTTACTTACTTGAATATAAGCAAAAGTTCGAAAAGTTCAAAATCTTTGAAATGTTCAAAACATCAATAAATTGATGCCATACCTATCGTAATAAGAATCATTCGTACTTTTAGTGAACCGATTAAAAGTTCAGTTGTATCGTTCTAAAAATTGCTGAATTCATGAAGTTGAAGGTTTATTGCATATTACTTATAACACTTTCGTTTACCGCTGGTTGCAGGTGGATAGGAAAAGCAGAGAGAAATTCTACTGAGTCAACCACGCATGCTGCTGCAGCGGATACAATGAGCTTTATCCAACAGGATATTCAAATCAGACAGGAAACAGATAATTCTCTCAAAGATTCAGAAGGACAACGAGCTGCACAGCCTGCTGCAATGTCAAAATCGATAGAAAGTTCAAAGGTTGAAGCGAGTAATCAAATGGAAGAAGTGCGGATGAATTTCAATCAAACCTACCAACAGGTAAATACACAGCGAACACAGCGAACGCCATCGTCTGCACAACAGCAACTAATGGATGAAAACGTTCAATTATTAGCGAAAAGTGCACCAGCATCTTTTGAGTACCATTTGTACAACTACCTCTCTGGAAACTATGATCTATCGCGCATAGAATACTTGAAAACAGCTGAAAAATTAAATCCTTCCAACGTGGATGTTCAGCTCCATATGGCTGCTTATTACATCATAAAAGACGACACTAAAAATGCAGAAATCTACATTCAAAAACTTATCGATAGAAATCGATTCAGCAATGAGTTGTTGAATTATGCGGAAGATCTGTTGTTGTCGGTTAAGGCAAATGGGACATTAATTACACATGGTTTTGATGATACGTTTCCGTTGGTTTATTTACAAGTGAAAAAAGGGGTGCGTGCGGATGTTTCCATCATCTCTCTTGATTTATTGCAAAGTCAATCCTATCGCTCCAGATTAATGACTGGTGGGTATAAAATTTCAAAAGAAACATTCGTTGATGTCAAGTATTTTCAAAACTTTTTAGAACTGAATGCCAGTAAGAACCTTGCTGTATCAATGACGGTTCCAAAGGAATACGTTAAGGATGTCCATGCGCGTCTTTTTCCTTCTGGCCTTGTTTTTGACTACAGCCTGGAGAAAGAGTATTCGAATTTTTACCGCAATGAGTTATTGTGGAACAAGGAACTTCAGCGTAAATCACTGAATCAACCTGCTTTGCAACAAACGAAAGCGTTGAATGCGAATTACCTTCCAATGCTGTTTCAATTGCGCGGTGTATACCTTGCAAACAATCAGCCAGAGAATCTTTCTGAAATTGATAAATGGATTGACAGCATTGCAGTACAGTGCAACAAATACGAACAGGTACAAAAATTGAAGGGAGCCAATTGATGAGGTTGTTCAAAGCGCAACATACGACCATGTCTGACGAATTGCTTATGCAAGCCATTGCATCGGGTGACAAGCGCGCTTTTGATGAATTGTATCGCCGCTACGCAAAGCCATTGAAAAGTTATTTCATGCGCATGTTGTGGCGCGACAAAGAGAAATCTGAAGATTTCTTACATGATTTATTCGCTAAAATTGTGCACAAACCCGATTACTTTGATCCATCGCGATCTTTTAAAACATGGGTGTTTTCTGTAGCCAATAACATGTGCAAGAATGAATACAAAAAACAAGAAGTTCGAAAAGGTATGTCGAATGGGTTGGACAATCATTATGCGTTAAGCGACCATTCAGTCAATGTGATGAATGAGGTGCAAGACCAGTTTTTTCAGGATGCGTTTTCACAGAAACTTGCAGAATTAGACGAAAAACACAGGGAAGCATTTACATTGAGACACATAGATGGTTTATCCATCAAAGAGATTGCAGATGTATTAGGTGCGAATGAGGGGACAATCAAATCGCGCATCTTTTACGCAATTAAATACCTGGCCGAAGGTTTAAAAGAATTTAATCCGATAGAAAACAGATAGTCATGAGGGAGGATTTTACAGAACATATTTTTAAGAAGACATTTTCGGAATTAACTACCGAAGAAAGGAATTCGATCGCTGAATGGTGCACTTCGGAAAAAGAATTTGAGCAGATGGCTTCGGTTATTCATTTAACTGAAGGAATACGCATAGATAATCAGTTTGAACCAACTGCTGCGACAAAAGATTCGTTGGATGCGCTTTTTATGCAGCGCCATCCAAAAGCAATTTCTTCTAATTGGTATGGCGCGGTAATGGCAGTGATCAATCCTGCAGAACAAGTTTTTTACCGCAGGCCATTGATGCAAGTTGCAGCCATTCTTTGTGTGATTTTAATTGCCTTTCCATATTTGTTTGACAATAGAATTTCAGCTCCAACACAAAAAAATGAAGGGTCGATCAGTGCTAAAAATGAACGAGCGCCAGTGCAAAAGAAAATCAAGGAAACAAAGAAAGAGCAGGAAGTAAAGTTGGATAGGGAAGAAGCGGCTCCTCTTCTACAGGCCAGTGTGGATATTCCTTCTGAACAAATCGAATCAACTGCTTCCTTCAGCAATTCAGCTGAAATGAGTTTTTCGGAGGTCATGGATGAACCTGTTGCAGCTGCAATGATGGTGGAAGAAGCTCCTGCAATGCGCATAGCTACCAAAAGTGAGGCGTTTAGTCACCCAGATGGAGTTTACAACGGTGTGCCTGTGAAATATTCGCTTTCTGCCAAGGACAAGCCGGAATTGTTAGACCTAATTACGGTGGCGTTTTAGAGTTTAATTGTAAAGTGTTCTTTCTCTTGCCCTGGTCTTAAAGAAATGATCCCCATTCTGAAAAGATCGATGCTTAAATGGTACTTCGGATTATTCATAATTTTTTTCCAAGCATCATACATTGAATCGCTCCATCGAATATCGTCCAGAATGATAATTGTTTCCTCGTGAATCCGATCGGTTAAAAGCTCCAGGTAACGCATTAGCGCTTCGCCATCATGGTGACCGTCCACAAAAACAAGATCATATTTCTTGCGAGGAGAATCATTGAAAAAGGAGTTGAAGTCACTTTGAATGAAATGCACTTTTTCAGCATCTCCTTTGAAATTTTCTTTCGCCACTTCCATTGTTTTTGCGCAACCTTCAACTGTGTCTATTTCTGCTTGAGGATAACCGAAATGCATATGCATGGTACCAACACCCAGAGAAGTTCCCATTTCCAAAATGTGTTGGGGCGAAGTGAAGTGCGAGAGTTGATAAAGCAGATCTGCATACTTGCCTTTGGAAGAACTGTTTTTGAAGATGGAAGAAACTTTTCGTTGTGAACTCATTTTCTTCGAACCGGCTCCTAAGTCTGTTACTGCAATTGATTTTTCATTTTTCCGGAATTCGCGAAAAAGGTTCTGACGAATTTGCTCAAATGCTTCAGTCGGTTTTATTTGGAAACATTCATCGACCAAACGATAGACAAAAGGAGAATGTGTGCCGTGTCTTCCCTTGGCATTCCATCGATATTTTATATATTCGAGCATAATTTTCACTTGACAAAAGTAAAGAATCTCTTACCAAACATGACTGAACTTACCACTGAAACCACAATTGCTGTTCAAAGAGAGAAAGTTTTTGCAGAAAATCCTGCGTTGGAACTAGTAGCACCTTGCAAAATAGGGGAGGGAATCTACAGGCCTTCTGTGCAACAAAAAGAACAATATGTCAGAGAATTTAAAACAGAATCAAAGAAATTAACATTCTTTATTCCGGCTTCAGGAGCAGGATCGCGCATGTTTCAGTTCCTCTATGAATTCTTGAAAACGCCAAACGATGATAACAGGGCACAAGCGGAACGCTTCATCAATTCAATTGAGGATTTTGCTTTTTTCAAGTATTTGCCTTTGTCATTTAGAAGGTCAATAATTAAGGATGAAGTCCGAATTGAGGATTTGGTTGCCTATTTATTAGACAAAGATGGAATGAATTTTAGCTCGTTACCGAAGGGTTTGGTTCCTTTTCATACTGCAGATCCTTTTGTCTTAAATCCTTTTCAAGAACAGTTACTTCAAGGTGCAAAGCTAGAAGTGGAAGAAACTAAATTTCACTTTACGATTCAAAGCGCTTACAACGATCAAATCAAAAAAAGCATTTCGTTTGTAGAGGGAATGTTTGGTCAAAACTTTGATGTTTCCTTTTCTGAACAATCAAAAGAAACCGATTCGTATGCATTTTTAGAAGATCAATCAATCCTCAAGGATGATAAGGGCAACGCAGTAACTCGCCCTGCAGGACATGGGGCACTTTTAGCCAATTTAAATACCATAAGCGAGGAATTGATTTTTGTTAAGAACATTGACAATGTTCAGCATTTCTCAAAAAGTGAGATGTCTGTTGAAGCATGGCAAATGCTTGGTGGCATCTTGCTCGAGTTTCGTAAACAGGCCAAAAAGCTGTTTCGAGAGCCAAACGCCGAAGGATTGAAAGAGTTGAATGAAACTTATCAAGTTTTTTCTGATACAGATCTGACGGATCAACTGAGTTCGGATGAGATTCGAGCTATTCTGAATCGGCCGCTTCGCGTTTGCGGAATGGTGAAGAACGAAGGCCAGCCGGGTGGAGGGCCTTTCTGGGTCAAGGAAAATGGTAAAATAAGTAAGCAAATTGTTGAGAAGGCTCAGATTTCAACTACGGGTGAACAATTCCGATTAATGGTTCAAAGTACCCATTTCAATCCTGTGATTATGGCAGTTTGTCCGCTTTCAATGGAAGATGAAAAGTTCGATTTAAATGATTTCAAGGATGCTTCAAAATATTTTATTGTCAATAAAACCCAGCACGGAAAAAAAATCAAATACATGGAATTGCCAGGTCTGTGGAATGGCAGCATGGCACATTGGAACACCATCTTTGTTGAGTTGCCTTCGCCCGTTTTCAGTCCGGTGAAGACTATTCTGGATCTTTTAGGGAATCAGCACAATACAAAATAAGCCGAAGAAAATCCTCGGCTTATTCTTAATCTTCAAAGACTATGACGCAATCATCTTGCTCCACCATTGTATTTTCTTTGAGCAAGATTTTATGAATTTTACCATCTTTTGGTGAGTTGACTGTTGATTCCATCTTCATGGCTTCAATCACAAATAATGGCTGTCCTTTCTTAATCACATCGCCTTCCGTAGCGACTATCTGAACAAGTTTACCTTGAAGTGGTGCACCCACATCTTTTGCTCCTGAAATTTTCAAATTGGCGGCTTTCACTACTTTGATGGAGTGGTCTTTGACAAGAATATTTCTTGTTTGACCATTTATCTGGAAGAATACTTCCCGCATTCCATCTTGGTTTGGTTCACCCATGTAACGGAAGCGTATCAACAAGTTTTTGCCTGATTCCAAATTGACAAGAATTTCTTCATTCGGTTTCATTGAAAAATAAAAACTTGGAGTTGGTAGCTTGTCAACTGGGCCGAAGTGTTTTTTGAATTGATAGAATTCTTCAAATACTTTCGGATACATCACATAGGAAAGGTAATCTTCAAATGTCAGACTTTCATCAAATTTGTTTTTGAAAAGTTTGAATTCAGCATCCAGATCAACTGGTTTGATATGAGCATTTGGCTTTTCTGTATAAGGTTGGATATCTTTCAAAATTATCTTTTGGATGTCTTTTGGAAATCCACCAAAGGGTTGTCCAAGATCACCTTTAAACAGTTGTTTTACAGAATCAGGAAAAGAGAGCGTGTCTCCTTTATCAAGAATATCCGTGGCAGAAAGGTCATTGGAAGTCATGAAAAGAGCCATGTCGCCTACAACCTTTGAAGACGGTGTTACCTTTACAATGTCACCAAATAATTCGTTTACAACGACATAGTTTTCTTTGATTGTCTCGAATTTATCTTCCAAGCCCAATCCTCTTGCTTGAGGAAGAAGATTTGAATACTGTCCGCCTGGTATTTCATGCTCATACACTTCAGCTGTTCCAGCTTTTAATTCACTTTCGAATGGGTAATAATATTCGCGAACAACTTCAAAATAATTTGAATAGTCATTGAGTGCTTTTAGAGAG
>CAISOQ010000245.1 GCA_903887095.1 uncultured Flavobacteriia bacterium | reverse complement strand
GTCTGCAAGGTGAAGTAGCTGTTGCCTTATCAATTTCAGAAGGTGATTCAGTCATAAGAAGTGACGCCTACAGGTTGCAATCACCTGTTATGAAAGACAGTATAATTGAAGACTTTTATGACGTAAAACGATTTGGATTAGAACCTGGACGTTATGTGCTCAGATTAGAACTTCAAGATCTAAATGGATCTGGCAAAATCATAAAAGCATCACAACCTCTTGTGATTGAAGATTTAGGTGATGCAATTTCAGCGTCAGATATCGAAGTAATTGAATATGCTAAAAAAGGTGGAGATGGTAGCCCATTTTTCAAATCAGGTTATTACATGGTGCCAAGACTCTCTACATTCTATCCTGAGGAACTAAGTTCAATACCCGTTTATATGGAATTGTACAATACCAATACATTGGAAGACAGTGTGTGTGGTCTGAAGCAATCTATCATCAATATGGTAACAGGTCAAGAAATAGCAGAGCTGACTCTATTTTCAAAATTGAATGTTCAAGAAGTAATACCAGTTTTGCGAAACGTGGACATAACAAAAGTTCCAACAGGAAAGTACACTTTGAATTACACCCTACTTTCTAAAAAAATGACCGAACTGAGCACTCAATCTTATCTTTTTGAGCGAGTGAACGACCAAGAAGTTACATGGAACGCAGAATCAGTTGTAATTGACCCTGCATTTCAAGCTTCAATACCCGACGACAGTGTGGCTTATTACTTGGAATGTTTAATCCCAATATCCAAGCCAGCAGAGGTAAAAAATATTATCGCGACCTTGAAACTAAAAAACAAAGAATCAGAAAGAAAACACATTCAATCTTTTTGGGCGCAATCGGCACCTGAAAACGCCTATGATTCATGGCTCAAATACAAAGGACAAGTTCAACTTGTAGAGAAATTGTATTCAAATAACTTCCAAGAAGGTTTTGAAACGGATAGAGGTCGTGTCTACCTTGAATATGGAGCCCCTACCAATATCGTTGCTCGAGAAACTTCACCTACTGAATATCCCTATGAAATCTGGCAATACAATAAAATTGGTAAATTCAGTAATAAACGATTTGTTTTCTACAATCCTGATTTAGTTAACAATGCATACCGTTTATTGCACTCTGACATGATTGGCGAATTAAAAAATCCATCGTGGCCCCTCACCCTTTCCAAGCGCAATACAAACAATGGCAATGTTGATGATCCTAATTCGAAAGTTCAAGAACATTGGGGTGGAGAAAGCAACAATCTATTTCGTCAATACTAAACTTTTCTATTGACAACCAACCTCCATAGTAATCTGAATTCGTTAGCAATTGTTATTCTTAACTGGAACGGCAAGAAATACCTCGAACAATTTCTTCCATCCGTTATTGATAATGCAAATGGTGCCTCCGTTATTGTTGCTGATAATGCTTCTACAGATGAATCAGTTTCATTTGTGAAAGAGAACTACCCTTTTGTCACAATTATTCAAAATGAACAAAATGGTGGTTTTGCTAAATGATATAATGATGCTTTAAAGCAAGTTGAAGCTGAATTTTATTTGCTTTTGAACAGCGATATTGAAGTTACTTCCCATTGGCTAGCTCCCTTAATGGATGTCATGAAAGATGATACTGTCGCAGGATGTCAACCAAAAATATTGTCCTACTCAAATAGAAACCAATTTGAGCATGCCGGAGCATCAGGAGGATTTCTTGACCGAAATTATTATCCTTTTTGTAGAGGAAGAATAGTTGATAAATTCGAAAACGACGAAGGTCAGTACGACAATATTACTGAAGTATTTTGGGCAACAGGAGCCGCGCTGCTTATACGGTCTGAATTGTTCCATGAAGCTGGTGGGTTTGATGAATCATTCTTCGCACACATGGAAGAAATTGATCTTTGCTGGAGAATAAAAAAGTTGGGATATCGATTTCTTGTTGTACCTGAATCTGTGATCTATCACGTTGGTGGCGGAACCCTCCCCTATCTTTCACCAAAAAAATCTTATCTCAATTTCAGAAATAGCCTTTTTATGATTGTGAAAAATCATGATGGTTTCTTGTTTTTTAAATTGTTTTACCGCTTAACACTCGATGGAATTGCTGGCGTGCGTTTTTTCCTAAGAGGAGAGTGGCAGCATTTGTTTAGTGTTTTGAAAGCCCATTTTTCGATGTATACACACTTGCCTTATTTACTAAGGCAGCGTCGAAACATTTCTGAAAATTCAAGGAAATTTAATGCTATCGGACTCTACCAAGGAAGTATCTTGTGGGCGCGCTATTTCAAAGGAATTACCCGATTTAGAGATCTTAATCAGCGCTTGTTTAACTCGAAATAAAGTAAAGCAAGCTCATACCCTTTCAAGCCAAAACCGAAGATGCAACCTTCACAAACAGGTGACAAGAGGGATTCATGCCTGAATGTTTCTCGTGCAGCAATATTTGAAATGTGCACTTCAATGACAGGCACTTGAATAGCTTTAATACAATCGCGCAGTGCCACGGAAGTATGAGTATATCCTCCAGCATTTAAAATGATCCCATCATGTTCACTTTGCTGCAAGAAATTAATCAATTCACCCTCTACGTTTGATTGTAAATAGGACAAATCATAATTATGTTGCTTTTTAAGACCCTCAAAATACGCTTCGAAAGTTTGATTGCCATATATTTGTTCCTCTCTGCTACCCAGCAGATTTAAATTAGGGCCATTTAAAATCAGTATTTTCATTGTATGTCGACTTGGGACCGCTATATTAAGGATTTTGTTTCTTTTCTAAAAATTGAAAAGGGCTTGGCAGAAAATTCTGTCTTTGCCTATCAAAACGACGTTAATAAACTTCGAGAATTCTGCGATGACAAAAAGATAGCCCCAACAGCAGTTTCTTTTGATCATTTAAAAGAATTTGTGGCCACACTTTACGACCTTGGATTGAGCGCGCGAACTCAAGCTCGAATTATAAGTGGGATTAAACAATTCTTTATTTTTTTGTTGGTCGAAGACATATTAAGTGACGATCCGAGTGAATTGCTAGAAATGCCAAAAATTGGTCGCAAATTACCAGAAATATTAAGTATCGAAGAAATTGACCAATTGATCTCTGCTGTTGACATGAGCAAAACAGAAGGTCATCGCAATCGTGCCATCATTGAAACGCTCTATAGTTGTGGATTACGTGTCAGTGAGCTGGTCAATCTGCGGTTCTCTGACCTTTTTTTCGAAGAGGGTTTTATTCGCGTAATTGGGAAAGGGAACAAAGAACGATTGGTGCCTGTAAGTAAGAGTGTTGAAAAAGAAATTGACTTGTACAACACCCACATTAGGTGCCATCAAAAGATCCAATCCGGGAATGAAAATATTGTCTTTTTAAATCGGCGTGGTGCGCAATTGACGCGTGTAATGATCTTTACCATTATAAAAGATTTATCTGCTGCAATAGGATTAAGAAAATCTATTTCGCCGCACACCTTCCGTCATTCCTTTGCAACACATATGATTGAAGGAGGGGCAAATCTTAGAGCCGTTCAGGACATGTTGGGACATGAATCTATTACCACCACAGAGATATACACGCATTTGGACCAGCGTTTCTTGAGAGATGCCATCATCTCATTTCATCCAAGAAATAAGGAGTAATCTTACGAGACGATCCGCTTGTTCATTACCCTAAAAAATAATGGTGGTATAAACGATAACAGCATCATTCCAGGATAACCAGTTGGCATTATTGGAGATTCTTCGTGAGATTCCAGCAATTGATAAGGACGATCTGCCTTAAAATGATGATCAGAATGCCTCGTCAACTCAAAAAGCACGACCCTACCAAACACATTGTTAGCGTTCCATGAATGCATTCGTTTTACAGATTCATACGTTCCATTTTCGCGCTGTTTTCGCATGAGACCATAATGTTCGATGTAATTAACCGTTTCTAAAAGCAAAATTCCTATTCCTGCAACAATCAAAAATTGGATTAAAACGTGGGATCCAAAAAAATAGTAAATACTACCACAAAGCAAGAGCTGAGTTAAGCTGTAACAAACCATTCTATTTGAAAAACTGAAAATAAATTTCTTCATGATACGCATGCGCTGTATTTCTATTTTCCAGGCTTGAAAATAACTTCCAAAATGAGAACGGATCCAAAAGAAATAAAGTGGTTCATTTCTACGCGCAGTTGCAGGATCTGAGGGTGTACCAACATTTGTGTGATGTCCACGGTTATGATAGGGAAGAAAATGATTTTCAAGTGATGTGAGCAATAGAATTTCACCTAAAAACTGTTCGAAACGATTCAATCGATGTCCAAGTTCATGCCCAACATTTATTCCAATTACACCGCACATTATTCCCATAGACAAAGTTCTTCCAAAAGAATCAGATGAAGCTACTGATTCCAACTTCAAAAACCAAAATAAGTAGGCAACTTGCAATGGTACCATCAAATAAAGAAGCAGGTTATAGAACAGATCTTTCTCAGCTAACAATTTTTCTTTTTCCTCCAAATTCTTATTATCAGAAGGGAATAACAATTCTAACATCGGAATAAGTACAAAAAAGACAATTACCGGAAGATGAACAAGCCAACCTTCATTCGTAAATGAAACGGCTACCGTAATTGGTAATAACAGAATAGTAAGGTACCTTAGTTTTTTCATTTCAAGCATGGTTAATTGCTTGAACAAATTTAAAGAATTAGAGAACCATATAAATCATAATGATCCGCAGAATTTATTCTTACGCTCGAAAAATCTCCTAAACGCACAAAATGTTCATCTTTTCGCATTAACACCTCATTGTCGACCTCCGGTGAATCAAATTCAGTTCTGCCGATGAAATAATCGCCCTCAACCCGATCAAAAAGCACTTTAAATTCTTTACCAACTTTCAGTTGATTTAATTCATAACTGATTCCTGATTGTAATTCCATAATTGAGTCGGCACGCTTCTTTTTGATTTTGGCTGATACGTCATCCTTAAATGAAAAAGCATGTGTGTTTTCCTCGTGCGAGTAAGTAAAAATGCCCAAACGATCAAAGCGGCTTCTTTCAACCCAATCATACATTTCTTGAAAGTCAGCCTCAGTTTCTCCCGGATAACCAGCAATCAATGTTGTTCTGAGTGCAATTCCAGGAACTCTATCTCTGATTTGAGCAATCAATTCTTCTGTTTTCTCGCGTGTAATCCCCCGTCTCATTGCCTGTAAAATCTTAGTTGAACCATGCTGTAGGGGCATATCTAAATAGTTGCAGACATTGTCTCGCTCACGCATGACATCCAACACATCCATTGGAAAACCAGCAGGAAAAGCATAATGCAAACGAATCCAATCAATCCCTTCAACATCTGCTAATCGATTGATTAAATCCGAGAGTGCTCTTTTTTTGTAAAGATCTAAACCATAGTAAGTTAAATCCTGGGCAATCAACATCAATTCTTTGACACCCTTCGCCGCCAACCCTTTTGCTTGATGAACAAGATCCTCTATTGGTGTAGAAATGTTTTTTCCACGCATGAGTGGGATAGCACAAAATGAACAAGGACGATCACATCCTTCAGCAATCTTAAAATAGGCGTAGTGGTTCGGTGTCGTCAACAATCTTTCACCAACTAACTCGTGTTTATAATCTGCTTTTAAAGTCTTTAACAAACGGGGTAAGTCCCTCGTTCCAAAATAGGCATCCACTTCAGGAATTTCCTTCTCTAAATCATCTTTGTAACGCTCAGAAAGACAACCGGTAACATAAACTTTATCCACCAGTCCCTCTGCTTTTGCTTCAGCATAGCGTACGATTGTATCAATTGATTCTTGCTTGGCATTGTCAATAAATCCGCATGTGTTGATAATGACAATTTCAGAATCGTCACTCATCGATTCGTGCTCTACATCAAAGTTATTGGCCTTTAATTGCGCCATCATGACTTCGGAATCGAATACATTTTTCGAACAACCTAATGTCACTACATTTACTTTGTTTTTCTTGAGCGTTTTTGTTTTCATACCGCAAAATTAACGATTAGTGGGGCAGTTTCAAATTTTGATTTTAAAATAGACTTTTCAAAAAGATCGATCCGTATATTTGAACTCATGATGAAATTCACAAATATTATATCAATCCTCTGTCTGCTTGTTCTAATCAATGGCTGTGCAACTCATTCTAAAAACTCAACTAATCAGCTTTCCATTGAGAATGCAACGCTTGGTGATATTTCAGAAAAAAGTGATCCTTTTACCATTTCCAATGTTTCACTTTCAGGGAAAAATCTAAAAATCAACATTACTTTTTCAGGTGGTTGCAATGAACATAATTTCAAATTAGTTGGTTCTGAGGCAATTTCTAAGTCTCTCCCACCTCAAAGGAGTATTGTTTTAATCCATCAGAGCAATGGTGATGCTTGTAAAAAATTAGTAGAAAAAACATTGACTTTTAATGTTGATGCATTTTCATACCAAAAGGAAAAAGGAAGCATCATCCATTTAAACCTTACTGGTTGGAAAGATCGAATTGAATTTACTTATCCTTGAAAAATTCTGTAAAAATGAAAATAGGTGTTCTACTATCAGGTTGTGGTGTCTATGATGGCGCTGAAATTCAAGAGGCTGTTCTAACCTTGTTGGCTATTGAAGAAATCGGTGCTGAAGCAATTTGTATATCATTGGATGAAGACCAGTACCATGTAATCAATCATTTGACGGGTGATGAATTACCTGAGCGAAGAAACATGATGATTGAAGCTGCACGAATTGCGCGAGGAAAAGTAGTCGAAATAAGCCAAGTGACCCCAGGCGAACTAGATGCGCTTGTCATTCCGGGAGGATTTGGCAGCGCTAAGAATTTCAGTAAATGGGCATTTTCAGGACCAGAAGGTGAAATACATCCAAAAATTAAATTGCTACTCGTCAATCTTGTGAATATAGGCAAGCCTATTGCCGCATTGTGCGTAAGTCCAATTATCGTTGCAAAGGCCTTAGAGGGTTCAATCATCCATCCTAAACTTACCATTGGGTCGGATAAGGAAGATTCTCCTTATGACATTTCTGCTTTTAGCAATGGACTCGAATCTGCGGGAGCAATTACAGAAATGAAAACTGTGCGGGAAATATTTGTTGACCAAGAAAATTTAATCATTACTGCTCCATGCTATATGATGAATGCGTCAATACTTGACGTCCGTAAAAACATTAGAACAGCGATTGAAGCTTTGCGAGACATTCTTTAGCGAAACACAAATACCTGATAACCTTGACGTTAAACTAAAACTTGTTAACAAAACGAGTCGTTTTGTGGGAAATTTCACATAAAAAATCAGTCTCTTTACGAAATGTTAACCTAATTTTGCGCCTTAAAACAAAGCGCCAGCTTGAAAATATAACGCATGAACGTATTTGGAAAAATCGGTAAGAATGCCGATCTGAATGAGTCAATCGGTTTAAACAACCTAGGAAATCAATTTTGGAATTTATCACCTGCAGAACTTGTTGAGGATACTATCATCAACGGTCAAGGTGTATTGTCTGACACGGGAGCACTTGCTATTGAAACAGGTGAATTTACTGGTCGATCGCCAAAAGACAGATTTGTTGTTTGCGATGAAAACACTGAAAATTCAGTTTGGTGGGGGGATGTAAACATTAAATTTTCGACAGAACAATTTGATGCACTTTACAACAGAATGAAGGCCTATTTAAACGGTAAAGACGTTTATATCCGTGATGCATATGCCTGCGCAGATCCTCAATTCAAAATGAACATCCGCGTTGTGACAGAATTTCCTTGGTCGAATATGTTTGCATACAACATGTTTCTTCGCCCAACAAACGAGGAAATCGAAAACTTAACACCAGATTGGCATATAGTATGTGCTCCAGGATTCAAAGCTGATCC
>CAISOQ010000244.1 GCA_903887095.1 uncultured Flavobacteriia bacterium | reverse complement strand
CCGCTACAACTTCTTTTTCTTGCTTGCAACCTACTAAAGTAATGGGTGCGATAAGTAATATTAGTTTATTGATTTTCATAATAATAGATCTTTATTTTTTGAGCATTTCCACGTGAGGAATTCCATCCTCCAAATATTCTTTTCCAGTGGAATTATAACCATGTTGACCGTAGAAGTTTTCGAGGTGTTTTTGAGCAGAAAGTCGGATAGGTGTTTGAACACCAAATTCATCTTCTATAAAAGCCTGGCATTCATTCATGAGTTGGTGGCCAAGACCTTGTCCACGCAATTGTGAAGAACTAACAACACGACCGATTGCCACTTCATCATAGCTAACCCCTGCAGGAAGAATTCTCGCAGTAGCTATAATATTTCCCATTCCATCTCTTCCAATGGCATGATAGGATTTTTTGTCCTTGCCATCTAGTTCAGGATAGGGGCAGTTTTGTTCTACAACAAACACGTTAATTCTAAGCGCTATTAAATCGTGAAACTCATTAATTGTGAGTTCGTTATAATGCTTAATTTGCCAGGAATATTTCATTTTTTAAGTTTGAATTACACCAACATTGTATGGTTTTTCCGCTTTCTTGTGATTAGCAGCTTCAATTCCTATGGAGATAACTTCTCTCGTTTTTGCTGGATCAATTATCGCATCAATCCAAAGACGACTAGCCGCGTAATAAGGCGAAATTTGTTCGTCGTATCTGTTTTTGATTGTATCGTACAGTTCTTTCTCACGTTCTGGCGTTATCACTTCGCCTTTCGCAGTCAATGAAGCCACTTCAATTTGAAGCAGAACCTTTGCCGCAGATGCACCACTCATTACTGCAATTTCAGCCGTTGGCCAACCCACTATTAATCGTGGATCATAAGCTTTACCGCACATGGCGTAATTTCCGGCACCATAAGAGTTCCCAACAACAATTGTAAATTTAGGTACCACTGAATTTGCCATGGCATTCACAAGTTTAGCACCATCTTTAATGATTCCACCGTGTTCACTTTTTGATCCGACCATGAAACCTGTTACGTCTTGTAGGAAAACGAGTGGTATATTTTTCTGATTGCAATTCATGATGAAGCGTGCCGCTTTGTCTGCTGAGTCGGAGTAAATCACACCGCCAAACTGCATTTCACCTTTTGCCGTCTTGATAATTTCGCGCTGATTCGCCACAATGCCAACACTCCATCCATCTATTCGAGCATAAGCACAAACGATTGATTTTCCGTAGTCGGATTTGTATTCTGTGAATTCAGAATCATCTACGAGTGCGCGCAATAATTCTTTTGTATCATAAGGTTTTGATCGATCTGATGGAACAATACCGTAGACCGTTTTTAAATCAACTTTTGGCAAATGTGCTTCCTTTCGGTCGAAACCAGCAGATTCAGAATGCCCAATTTTATCCATTAAATCACGAATAGTTTGCAAGCATTCTTCATCAGAATCAACTTTGTAATCGCAAACTCCTGAAATTTCTGTGTGAGTTGTAGCTCCGCCTAATGTTTCATTATCAACTGTTTCCCCTATAGCTGCTTTTACTAGGTAGGAGCCTGCAAGGAAAATAGTGCCTGTTTTGTTCACTATTAGCGACTCATCGGACATGATTGGTAAATAAGCACCACCTGCAACGCAACTTCCCATCACAGCAGAAATTTGAACAATTCCCATTGAACTCATTACAGCGTTGTTTCGAAAAATACGGCCAAAATGCTCCTTGTCAGGAAATATTTCATCTTGCATGGGCAGATAAACACCAGCTGAATCAACAAGATAGATAATCGGCAATCGATTTTCCATTGCGATTTCCTGGGCTCTAAGGTTCTTTTTTCCTGTCATCGGGAACCAAGCGCCTGCTTTCACGGTTGCGTCATTTGCAACAACAATACATTGCTTCCCTGAAACATATCCTATGACAATTACAACTCCAGCTGCGGGGCAACCACCATGCTCTTTGTACATTCCGTATGCAGCCAAAGCACCCATTTCAAAACGGGGAGTATTGGGATCTAAAAGAAGGTCAATACGTTCACGAGCAGATAATTTACCATTCTCATGCAGTTTTTCAATTCTTTTTTTACCTCCTCCTTCAGCGATTTTTGCTAATTCGCGTTCCAATGCAGAAATTTTCAACCGCATTTGATCGTCATTCATATTAAAATCAAGTTCTTTTTTAGGAATAGCCATTGTTTCATCGATAATAAAGCAGTCCAAATATAATAAACACTGATGATTGTAGGGTGTGATAAATTGATTTAAAAACAACTAAAGTCCCATGCAACATTATTCAACAGCTTCATGTTTGCAATTCGATTTTTTACAAATACCTCGAATGATTAATTTTGAAGCATGCAAGACACTTACAAACACAAGGGAATGCGAAAGCAACTCATTCAGCAGTTGCGGCAAGATACACGCATCACAAACGAAGCTATTTTTGAAGCATTCGACAATGTGCCGCGTCATTATTTCCTTGATCTTGTTTTTGTTGAACAAGCTTACAGTAACATGGCTTTTCAAATAGGTGCTGGACAAACAATTTCCCACCCTGTAACCGTTGCTTTTCAATCCCAGTTGCTCGAAATAAAAAGGGGTGAGAAGGTACTTGAAATTGGCACAGGTTCAGGTTTTCAAACCTGTATACTATGTCAAATGGGTGCGAAAGTGTTTAGCATTGAGCGACAAAAGGAATTGTATGACAAAGCGAAAAATATCGTACGTTTTTTTGGGTTTAATCCTAAAATACTTTTCGGTGACGGATACAAAGGCATGCCAGCATTTGCACCATTTGACAAGATAATTGTTACTTGCGGCGCACCAGATGTTCCAGAAGCCTTGATTACTCAATTGAAAGTAGGTGGAATTATGGTTATCCCTGTCGGAGAAGGCAATGAGCAAACCATGAAACGCATTACAAAAGTTTCAGAAAACGAATTGCAAATAGAGGAATTTGGGACATTCAAGTTTGTTCCAATGCTTGAAAGGACGGTGAAGAAATAATTTAAACATTATGAGATCATTCATCTCAACTCTTTTGATCTTAATTGTTTCAAGTTGCACAATCACAAAACGCCAATACACAAATGGTTACCATGTTGAATGGAAAACTAAAAAACATCAGTGCAATTCTGAAAGAGTTGAAAGTAAGGAATTAGTTTCTTCACCTGAACCAACTGATGTCACCGAATCGAATGTTAGTAAAGTTGATAGTGAGTTAAATAACGAATTGGTAGAAAATAAAATTCAATTGAACCCGCCAGCTATGCAGCCTTTAACTGCTTTTTCAACCAACTTTGTTGAAATTTATAAAGCAAAAAGTGGGGTAAATGAAACATTTCTTCACAAACTGAATTACCAGCAGAAAATAAAAAACAAAAAATCACGGAAACCTAATGGTCTAATGTTCCTGAAAACACCAAGAGAATATTTAATTAGTGTGTTATGGGGCTTGCTAATTGGCGCAGTGTTGGTTGTGATTTCCGTATTATTGATTGTTGTTGCTGAAGTGCAAGGTCCTTGGGGCGGCGGAATTTTCGTCTATTTCATGTTTTTGATTGGTGCCGCATGCCTTGTTGCCGTGCCAATTTTATTATTGTTAGCGCTTCTTTCCTTTTTAGCAGGTAGATAAAACAAAAAAAGAAGCCGTTAAACTTCTTTTTTATCTAAAAATCCGATTCGATTAATGTCCTTGTGCTGCTAAATAACGCTCAGCATCCAACGCAGCCATACAACCTGTTCCAGCTGCAGTAATCGCTTGACGGTACGTTTTATCAGCCGCATCTCCAGCAACAAAAACGCCAGCAACGTTTGTTTTCGACGTTCCAGGTTGTGCATATTGAATATAACCTGTCTCATCCAATTCTATGTAATCTTTGAATATTTCAGTATTTGGTTGGTGTCCAATTGCAACGAAGAAACCAGTACAAGCGATTGTTTTTTCTTCTCCCGTTTTACTGTTTTTAACGCGAACACCTGTAACAACATTGCCATCACCCAATACTTCTTGAGTATCAGTATTGAAAAGGATTTCAATATTTGGTGTGTTTTTTACTCGATCAGCCATGATTTTAGATGCTCTGAATTCCTCTCGACGCACCAGCATTGTAACTTTTGTGCACAATTTAGAAAGATAATGCGCTTCTTCACAAGCTGAATCACCAGCTCCAACGATTACTGTTTCTTGTCCTCTGTAGAAAAATCCGTCACACACCGCGCATGCCGAAACACCACCGCCTAGTTGCAAATATTTCTGCTCACTTTCCAAACCAAGATACTTTGCAGATGCTCCTGTTGAAATAATCACTGTTTTTGCGTGAATTTCATGACCGTTTTCAGTCCAACATTTGTGCACAGCGCCTGAAAAATCAACTTTTGTAATAAATCCGAAGCGGATATCTGTTTCAAAGCGTTTTGCTTGGGCCTCCAATTGCACCATCATTTCTGGACCAGAAATTCCATCCGGATAACCCGGGAAGTTTTCCACCTCGTTTGTTGTCGTTAATTGTCCGCCGGGTTGCATACCCTGGTAAAGAACTGGTTTCATG
>CAISOQ010000243.1 GCA_903887095.1 uncultured Flavobacteriia bacterium | reverse complement strand
TATGATGCGGCTAAGGAAGCTCAAGGCATTCTGGAGATGAAAATTGCTAAGTTGGAGGCTGTAATTTCAAATGCTAGACTAATCGATAATACAAATATCGACAACTCAAAAGTTTATATTCTTTCCAAGGTGAAGATGAAAAATGTTGTCAATGGTATGGAAATGGAGTACATGCTTGTAGCTGAAAACGAAGCAAATCTTAAAGAAAAGAAGATTTCAATTGATTCTCCAATTGGAAAAGGGCTACTTGGTAAAAAGCAAGGAGATGTTGCTGATATACAGACGCCAAATGGCATCGTGAAGTTTGAAGTAGTGGAAATTTCCCGCTAATGTCGACATTGTTTTCAAAGATTGTCAAAGGAGAAATTCCTTGTCACAAAGTGGCAGAGAATGATCAGTTTTTGGCGTTCCTAGATATTATGCCTTTGGTCAAAGGACATGTGCTTGTCATTCCAAAAAGAGCTGAAGACTATATTTTTGATTTGGAAGACGAGGAACTGGCCGGAATGATCGTTTTTGCAAAGAACGTGGCTCGTAAAATGAAAATAGTTTTACCTTGTCGAAAAATAGGTGTTACGGTCATTGGTTTGGAAGTACCTCATGCACACATTCATCTTATTCCTATTAATGGGATTGCTGATATGGATTTTTCGAGGGAAAAATTATCTTTCAGCGCGGAAGAATTGGCAGAAACAGCAAGTTTAATCGCTAAACAATAAGTCCTATGATTTTTAATTCGATTGAATTCGCTTTATTTTTTCCAATCGTATTTTTTCTGTATTGGTTTATTGCTGGAAAGAATATAAAATGGCAAAACATATTACTCCTTGGGGCTAGTTTATTTTTCTATGGTTGCTGGGATTGGCGATTTGTTTTTCTGTTGTCATTTTCAACTTTTTTGGGTTATTTCACTGGAATTCGGATCGAAATAGCGAAAACACAATTTTGGAAAAAATTCTGGTTTTGGTTGAGCATCGTTTTAAATGTTGGGTTTTTAGCCATTTTCAAATATTATAATTTCTTTATCGATTCATTTGCAGGTCTATTCAATAGCTTTGGAATGCACTTGGATCCTTCCTCAATTACATTGAATGTTATTTTACCGGTCGGAATTTCATTCTACACGTTCCATGTGCTATCCTACGTCATAGATATTTATTTCGGACGGATTAAAAGTGAGCGCAGGCTTGTCGATTTTGGACTTTTTGTTGCCTATTTTCCTTTATTGGTTGCTGGACCGATTGAAAGAGCAACCCATCTCTTGCCCCAAATTCAGAAAGAAAGAAGCTTTGATTATGCAAAGGCTGTAGATGGCTTAAGACAGATTCTTTGGGGATTGTTTAAAAAGGTTGTCATAGCAGATGGTTGCGCTGAATGGGCGAACATGATCTTTGATGGCTACACCGATTACTCTGGAAGTACACTTTTCATGGGAGCCTTTTTCTTCACAATCCAGATTTATTGCGATTTCTCTGGATATTCGGACATTGCGTTGGGAACGTCCCGCTTGTTTGGAATTGAATTACTTCGAAATTTCGCTTTTCCTTACTTCTCACGAGACATTGCAGAATTTTGGAGAAGGTGGCATATATCGCTTACGACATGGTTCCGTGATTACTTGTATATTCCTTTGGGTGGCAGTAAAGGTGGCACATGGATGAAAATTCGAAACACGTTTATAATATTCCTCGTAAGTGGATTTTGGCATGGTGCAAATTGGACATTTATTGTCTGGGGAGCATTGAATGCTTTCTATTTTCTACCACTAATGTTAACGAATTCAAATAGAAATAATTTGGAAATAGTTGCGCAAGGCAGATACTTTCCAAGTATCCGAGAAGTGGTTGGAATGCTTCTGACGTTCCTGATGGCTGTGTTCGGATGGATCTTCTTCAGGGCAGAAACAATGACACAAGCTATCGATTTTATCAAACGCATGTTTGCGCATGGTCTCTTCAAAAGTCCTAAATTGCCCGAGTTAGCTGATTTGACATTGGTATTCATAATTTTCTTTTTTATCATTGAATGGTTGGGTAGAGAGAATAAATATGCCTTAGAACGATTTGGGTTGAAATGGTATGTTCCCTTTAGATGGGTGTTTTATTCTTTTCTAATTGTTTGTGTGATCGTGCTTTCAGGAAAAGAGCAAGAGTTTATTTATTTTCAGTTTTAAGCGGTGAAGAAAATTTTAATCAGGCTATTGATTTTCGCAGGATGTTTTTTCATCTTGGATAAGGCTTTTTTATTGGTAAGAAATTCAGCACCTGAACGTGAAGTTGACAGAAGACTCGAGAAGATTGTGACTGGTAACATAAAGTCAGATATCCTGATTTATGGCTCATCAAGAGGTGCGAGAAGTGTTATTGCCAAAGTGTTTACAGATTCTTTGGGTATTTCTGCATACAATCTGTCTTTTCCGGGTTCGGACATCACCTTTCATGAGTATTTGTTGCGTTTGACACTTGAAACGAAGGGGAATAAAAAACCAAAAACAGTCATTTTAGTCGTTGATGACAGCGATGAACTGAAAGTGAGTAAAAGCTTGAAATTTCGCTTAGATCGAATGTATCCTTTGGTCAAATACAAAGCCATTCGAGAGGAACTGGTTAGACGCAAGGAAAAAAAGCCAATACTCAACGAACTTTTTGTAATACATCAATTGAACAAATCTAATTTTTTATTCAAACAAAAGAAGTTTACAAAGAACGATTCAATCATGCCGTGCGGTTCAATGCCCATTTCGCATCAGAAAAAATCATTCAATAAAATGTATAAAAAGGTTCCATATAACTATTCCAGGGATGCTGAATTAATTCAAAAGATTAGAGCGCTGAGAGCATTTAAGGATCATTGTAAAAAGAATAATATTGAGTTGATTGTTGCGATACCGCCGAATTTCAGAGTGGTAACGAACGGTTTTGCATTTCGCTTAAACCAAGTGATGGAAGGATATGCAACGATTTGGGTATACGACCAAAAAAATCCACTTTATTCAAACCCAGATTACTTCTTTGACAATGCTCACCTTCAAACGAACGGGTCGTATGTTTATACAAATGAACTAGTCAAATTTTATCGGGAGAAGCACAATTTGTAATCTAATTGGTACTACTTTCCTGCGGGCGATTGGCGTATTTAATTTTATCTGAAACCTTGATTGATTTCTTAAGTTTATACCAATGACAGCCTTTTTTAATGAAGAGCGTAACGTTGTATTTCCCTGCCTTTGAATAATAGTGTTTTGGATTTCTTTTAGTTGATGTTTTACCATCTCCAAATTCCCATAGGTAATTATCAGCCGCTGGCGAACGATTTGAAATTGAAACGCTCAACCATTTTTCACGAAGTGTAAAGTCTAATTTTAAATCTTCCCCAGCTGCAATTTGAATGGTGTCTAGATTGTATTTGGGATAGTAGGTTAGTACATATTCAGCCGCCGTTTTTTGTATGTTTTCAGCGAAAGTGTCTTCAACTTTTTTCGGATAAGCTCCCTCAATTGGAGATTCTTTGTACACTGCCGAGTAGAATGTACACGCAGCAACATAGCTCCCATAAGGGCTTGGATGCGCATTATCAGGAGCATATAGGTTCAATTCAGGATATTTTTCCCTCACTTGTTTCCAAACCATTCCTACGGGAGCAACGGGGAATTTTCCAGTGGCGTCACTCAATTGCAAATAACCTTTTTGAATTCGCTCTTGCATGAGTTCATAGCTGTCATCGGTAATTGAGTCTTTAAAACCATCAGCATAACCCCATGTCATGTAATAATAGATGTGAATGCAAGGGTTGTATTTTTTTATGCTGTCGACGAGTTGCTGCGCGTAGGGAATCGTTTGTGCGGCAATTGTAGCTGAATCTCGCGATAACTCACGGCTATATCCTTGTATAAAGACATAATCCCAGTTACGTGCTTTCATCTTTTTGTAAGTATTTTCCCTAAGTGAATGACCTTGCAAAGAACTTCCACTTACAGCTAAAGTATCTGCAAAAACATTTTTGCCTTTGGAATTGGCAAGGTTTTGATAAATTTTACAAAGGTTGTTCATGTGCGTGTAGCTGTTTCCAACAAATAAAACATTCGTAGGTTGCGCAATGGCTACACTGAAAAAAGAACAGAAAAGAAAGATAATCCAGCGTTTCATTTTTTCTTTTTGAAAGTAATTAGTCGAATAAATGTTTCGTATTTATCCTCCAAGATCTCAATATAATAAACCATTAAAGTGAAAAACAATATGGCAATTGCCGAAATTCCAGCTGCAATCCATGGGCCAAGATTCTCATCAAATACTAAAGGTTTTAGTCCAATTCCAAAAATACCACCATAAAGGATGATGACATGCACAACATAAATGGGTAAGGTATTCTGGCCTAGTTTGAGGTATAATTTTGCTTTCACATCAACATATTTGTCAATTAGCATGAAAATACCCAATACCGAAACAACTTGACCGTATCGAATAAAGGCAGTTGCATTCAATTCATAAAATCCTTTTTCAGTTATCCCAATCCACTCAGTGAAGTTGTCAATGTTTCTAAAAATTGGTTGAATAAAAATACTAATGATAATTCCTGCAACTAGAAAAGTCGTTCCGAACCACCACTCTTTCGTTTTGTTTTCATAGGTGCGAATTATGCTGCCTAGCATACCACCTAATATCGTGTATCCTGAATAGCGTAAAAAACTAAAGTCAGAAAATTTACCATAGAACATGTTTTGAATAAAGGCAGGAGCATTATTTGGAAAATACTTTGGACCTTTTTGCAGTCCTTCAGCAATTGCTTGCTCATCCAATTGGATGTAATTTTTCATGGAGCTATAACCAACAAATAAAAGCAATCCACTCACCAGGTAATACCAATGCAATGCACCTTTGTTTATCCATTTAAAAATGCCATAAATGACAAGCAAAAAGAAAATTCCTACTCCAATGGATTGTAGCACATGAAAGGCATAAAACCATTCCAAGTGAAATTTGCTTCCGTAATAGAATGATTGAATGATACTCCACAGACTCAATTGAATGAAATAACCCCAGAAAAGTAATTCTAATACACGCTTGAATCCCTTCTTTACGCGCGAATTGTGAAAATATGAAAGAGTATTATTGACGGAAAGCAAATACACAAAGATGACGCCTGTCACTGTGAAAAACAAAGGAGAGGTTAGTCCATGAATGTTGTGCCAGATCTTGTAAAGCAAGTAGTCATCTTTACGGT
>CAISOQ010000242.1 GCA_903887095.1 uncultured Flavobacteriia bacterium | reverse complement strand
TCCCTTGCAATATTCTTGACATTATCCATTGAATTGTTCTGTTCTATCATCACATCCTCTGGAGTTATTTCCAATTGGTCTTTTTCAATGCGGACTTCGGGTTGATCAGCAAATGGATCTATGGGGAAATACTGTTCGTAAATATCCATTTGTAAATAAATAAATACACCCGTGAAGATTGCAAAAGCAGCAACGATGCCCAATTTGTATCTGTCGAAGAAGTTTAAAAAACTATTCACGGTTGCTCTATCGGTTGAATGATCCTTTTTTCGGGAAGATACAAATATTGTACCTCTTGATTGATTGTCATTACCAGAAATTCTTTATCCATCAATCGAATGTCTTCATAAACGACTGCTAAAACTGTATCTCCTTTTGATGTTAAAACGCCATATTTTGTTCCATCATAGACTAATAACAACTCTTTATTAAGACGTGAAATTGCCTTAAAATTCATTGGAATTAAAAAATTTCCCTTTTGATCAATCAAACCTTGTAAACCATTAAGCTCGACAATTGCAGCACCATCTTTAAAACTTTCCGCATAGGAATAGCTTGGCTGAACAACAATTTTACCAAGCAAATCAGTAAATCCCCATCCTTTTCCTCTTGTATAAGCCATGAGTGAACTTACATCTCCGAGATCATTAAAGCTAGCTGGCAATACAATCTTTCCATTTTTATCAATTACACCAAATTTCCCTTTTAATTTCACAATTGTAAAATTTGATGCAAATTGACCGCGCTTGGCATAATTAGGGAATGTTTCATAAATGGCCGGAATCACGGTGTTTCCTGCTAAGTCCATGTACCCAATTTTACCGCCTTGTACAAACAACGATCGATCTAAGGTTGGTTTTAAAATTTTGTCAAACTGCGCTTTCACAACAATTTGACAGTTTCTTTTCATTATTCCATAAAGGCCTTCCTCTTCAAAAATCAGTAATGTGTCGTTGTAGAAGTCAATCTCTTTATATCCCGGAGCCACAGCGTATGTGCCGTATTGATCAATGTACGCTTGATTCTCTCCAGTTTGAATTTTAGCGAATCCATCAATAAAGGAAAAAGCATCTGTATATTTTTCAGTCAAACGTAAATTATAATCTGCATCGTAGTAACCATAAAGGCTATCTTTTTTTCCGAAGGCAAGTCCTTCTGAAAGACTACCCAAATCATCAAATTCAATTGGAAAAATCTTGTTGCCAGAGCGATCAATCATTCCAAATTTACCACCCTTTTCAACGACAGATCTGCCTTTCTCGAAATCATTTACTGAATTGAAAGTATAAGGGATAATTAATTTATTTCCTTTATCAATGAAACCGTACAAACCATCTTTCATGACCGAAGCTAATCCTTCACGAAAAAATCCAGCCTGATCATAGCTTGGTTCAATCACAACGTTTCCATTATAATCCATGTAACCATATTGTTCACCTTTGTTGAATGGAAGTAGTTTTTGCTTGAAATTTTTCACATCTACCTCTAATTCCTCCACATAGGGATAATAAGGGTAATCATTTCGGAATTGATCTATGCGGTCTTCACTGAACTCATTCATGTAGAGTTGGTAAATTTTCCTCCAAGCAAAACCTACATTTCGATTGGTCGGATAAGACTTCACGAAACCACTATAAGCCTCAATAGTGTTGGGAGCGGCAATCAATTGATAGATTTTATCTTCTGCATCCCGAACATATGGACTTTCAGGACATTTAGATATAAACTCAAGATAAGACGTAACGGATTCAGCCTTTGTTAATTCTGAATATTGAAGCTCTTGAAACTTAAATCTTGCTTTGTTATAATACTCGCTGTAAGGGTATTTCTCTAAAAATTCTTTGAGGCTAGCAGAAGTATTCAATTTTAAAGCGTTCCCAAATGCTATGGAATCTCGAAGATGTGTCGCTTTATAAAGTTCATTCGCCCAAGGATGACCAGTTATAAATTGTTCATAGGCTTCAATCGTATTTTCTTTGGTAACTTTTTTATAAAACTCACTGCTTATTTCTGCGCGTAACAATAGAATGTTCATGTAGTCCTTGCCACCCGAAACTGCATTAAAGGAAGCTTTTCCTTTCTCATCTAACACACTGTACGATTGATCAGAAATAGTAATGTAAAAAAGTGCTGAATCATTGTTATGGAAAGGATTGTCGGATCTGAAATAGATAGTAGCTAAACCAAATGATGCTTCAACTTTCTTTTTCTTAAGCGACTTTTCAAATAGCTTTTTAGCTTTGAAATAGTTGTACTCTTTCAAGGCATCGTATGCTTTTTCAATCCTAGATGCCTTTGTTGGCAAGGAAAGGATTAAAAAGAATAAAACAAATATGAAATTTCTTAAAGCAATCACTTTTTAGTCTATCTATAGCATTAACGCTTTTTAGTCGCTCAGGTTTCAATAAAAACAAAAAAGCCTCCTATCACAAGACAGAAGGCCAAATATGTTCTAGCTACCTTATTATTTAAGGTGGCGTCCGTAACGGTTTTTGAACTTGTCAATTCTTCCTGCTGTATCTACGAACTGTACAATACCTGTGAAGAATGGGTGAGATTTGTGAGAGATATCCAATTTTACAAGTGGATACTCGTTTCCATCTTCCCATTTGATTGTTTCGCTAGATGTTGCACATGATGGACAAACAAATGAATAGTCATTTGACATGTCTTTGAAAACAACCATTCTATAGTCTTCAGGATGTATATCTTTTCTCATTTTGATGTGTTTTTTCTTACTGTATTCCCTAAAATGGGATGCAAAGTTAAAATAATCTTTTTAAAAACTTCAACTTTTTGAATTAAAATATTGTTGAATCTAAATCGTTATTTTTGAGAACAGTTTTTAAGTCGTGCGAAAATACCTTTTTATATTCATTTTGTTTGGACTTGCGTCAATTGGATTGCAAAGTTGTAAAAAACCTCTGCTAACTTCAAAAGGAAATTTGGGGTTTTCAGTTGACACCTTAGTTTTTGACACCATCTTCACTACCATTGGTTCAACAACTCAGCAGTTTAAAATTTACAACAAGGAGAATCGCACTGTTACGATCGAAGAAATTGAGTTGATGGGTGGAGAGAATTCTCCTTTTCGAATGAACATTGATGGTCTAATGGGAACAAATCTAGCCGATATTGAATTGGGCGGAAATGATAGTCTATATGCTTTTGTGGAGGTTACACTCACAATTAATGGTCAAACACTGCCTTTGGTTGTAGAAGACTCAATCCGATTTAGAACCAATGGAAAAGATCAATACGTCAAATTAGCAGTGTGGGGGCAAGACATGTACTACCACTACTCCAATTTTCAAGCTGGCATATTGGATCTTGAAGAAGGTACATGGGCAAACGATAAACCCCATGTGATTTATGGTGCTGCCATTGTCGATTCCGCGAAAACTTTAAATATTCCTGCAGGGACGGATATTTACCTTCATAAAAATGCAATACTGTACAATTACAAAGGGACATTGAATATAAATGGTTCACTGGGACAGGAGGTCACTTTTCAAGGAGATCGACTGGAATCAATCTACGATGATGTTTCTGGACAATACTATGGGATTTATTTCCATGAAGCAAAACCCTCTGTGATCAATTACGCCATTATAAAAAACGGAACCTCCGGTGTTCATTTATATTCCAGAGATCCTTCGTCTTCTGCATATACCTTGACAATTACAAACACAATCATTGAAAACAATGCTCGGTATGGCGTATTTATATACTCGGGTGCTAAGGTAAAGGCAGAGAATTGTGTTATTGCCAAAAATGGAAATCACGCATTGTTGGTTTTGGAGGGTGGCGATTTTAATTTCAATCATTGTAATCTCTTAGGATATAGTTCAAGTGGCTCAGGTACACCAGCAATCGGAATAAGTAATTACTACAACGATTATGCGAATGGCGTAACAAATGTTGGGTCAATCAATGAGGGAAAAATACTCAACAGTGTTGTTTATGGAAATGAAACAAGTGAAATCGTATTTGATACTTTAAGTGATGTAGCAATTGTCCTCAATTTTGACATTCGAAATTGTGTCATTAAACGTGAAACTGCCGCTACGGAATCCTATTATTCAACTATTTTTTGGAACAATGCCCCTCTTTTCAACGATGTGAGCAATGACGATTATTTATTCCCGTCAACTTCACCATTGAACAACAATGGTGACCCTACCCTTTCTTCTCCGCCGGTAT
>CAISOQ010000241.1 GCA_903887095.1 uncultured Flavobacteriia bacterium | reverse complement strand
TGTCTTTATGTCATCTAAATTTGAGCATGGCCATAAAGTTGTGAAGTCGAAGGGGAGTTATTACAAGCTTGATGATCATGGTAAAATTTACCGTACAGACGCTTCTGGTGATTTGAAATTAAACGCCCACGGTCATCCTACAGTTGCAGCGCCACTCGATCTTTCGATTACAAAAAACGTATTTGTAACCTTGATAATGGCTTGTGTTCTTTTCTTCTTGTTTAGAAGTGTTGCTAAATCTTACAAGTCATCATTGGCGCCAACAGGTGCAGCTAAATTCTTAGAGCCTTTAGTTTTGTTCATTCGAGACGATATTGCTATTCCAAATATTGGGCACAAACACTACAAAAAATACATGGTGTATTTGCTAACCGTATTTTTCTTTATCTGGACATTGAACTTGGTTGGTATGACTCCACTCGGGGTCAACGTGACTGGAAATATTGCCGTAACTTTCACCTTGGCTATTTTGACCTTCATTATTACGCAGACAACAGCTAATGGCAATTACTGGAAGCATATTTTTTGGATGCCAGGTGTGCCAGTACCAATGAAAATAATCTTAGCTCCAATTGAGCTTTTAGGGGTCTTCATTAAGCCTTTCGCTTTAATGATTCGTTTGTATGCGAACATGTTGGCTGGTCACATTGTACTTGGATCATTGATAAGTTTACTTTTTGTATTCCACAACTGGGGCGCGAAAGGTGCTTTTCTTGGATTGACATTGTTTTTGAATATTATCGAATTGCTTGTGGCATTTTTGCAAGCATATATTTTCACGATGCTAACAGCTCTTTATTTCGGATTCGCCGTTGAAGAGCACGATGAGCATCATTAATTTGTATTTTTTAACCTCAAATAATAAATAACATGGAAATTCCAGCTATTGTAGGTGCAGGATTGGTAGTAATCGGTGCAGGTATCGGAATCGGACGTATCGGTGGTTCAGCAATGGAAGCGATCGCTCGTCAGCCAGAAGCAACTAACAAAATTCAAACAGCGATGCTTATTGCAGCAGCGTTGATTGAAGGGATCGGATTTGCTGCATTATTCGCAGTTTAAAACCTTAACCAATGTCGTTACGGTTGGTAACGACATTGGTTTTATTTGAATTAAACATTGATATTAGGATATGGAAAAATTACTAGGTGAATTTTCAGTTGGACTCTTCTTTTGGCAGTCTATTATCTTCATTGCATTACTTATTTTACTTCGCAAATTTGCTTGGAAACCCATTTTAGAAATGGTGAATGAGCGTGAGGGTAAAATTTCTGAATCTCTTGAATTGGCTGAGAAAACCAAAGCTGAGATGAAAGAACTACAGGCGCAAAATGAAAGTCTTCTAAAAGAAGCTCGTGCTGAGCGTGATGCGATTGTAAAGGATGCAAAGGAAACAGCAACTAAAATGGTAGAGGATGCAAAATCCGCTGCTAAATCAGAGGCTGAAAAAGTACTTGTTGTCGCTAGACAATCCATCGAAGCTGAAAAAGCAGCGGCTATTGCCGAATTAAAAACGCAAGTTGCTTCTTTCTCCTTAGAGATTGCAGAGAAAGTTGTTAGAGGAGAACTTTCTTCAGATGACAAGCAAAAAGCATTGGCTGATAAATTGGCCGGAGACATTAATTTGAATTAAGTTAAGGGACATGAAGAGCACAAAAGCAGCATCAAGGTATGCAAAAGCTTTATTGGAACTTGCTATGGATCAAGGGGTGCAGGACAAAATAGCTGCGGATATGGCCTATGTGTCTAAAATCTACCTTGAGGAAAAGGATTTTGTAAATTTGTTGAACTCCCCAATTGTTAAGGCAGATAAGAAGATCAGCATATTCAAAACATTGTTCGTTGATTTTGACAATTTGACAACAATGTTTATTGATTTAATAGCAAAGAATCGCAGAGAGTATATGTTGGGTGAAATAGCTTTTTCTTTTAACGCACAGTTAAAGGAAATTAAAGGTATTGTGCCAGTTACAATTGTATCCGCTAAAACTTTGCATGCCGCAACAAAAGAAACAATCTTAGAAAAATTAAAAGTTTCTATGAAGGGGCAATTTGAAATTAATGAGGTTATCGATGAATCACTTATTGGTGGATTCATTGTGCGCATGGATGACAAGGAAATTGATGCTTCAGTGTCAAGTCAATTTAAAAATTTAAAACAACGTTTAACAAGATAATCCACAAAGTGGGATCAAAGTAAAACTACACAAGATGGCAGATGTAAAACCAGCAGAAGTTTCTGCAATTTTAAGAGAGCAGTTATCAGGATTTCGTTCTGAAGCTGAACTAAAAGAAGTAGGTACCGTTCTACAAGTAGGAGATGGTATTGCACGTATATACGGATTGAATGGAGTTCAGTACGGTGAGTTGATTGAGTTCGATGGAGGTTTGCAAGGAATTGCATTGAACCTTGAGGAGGACAATGTTGGAGCTGTATTGTTAGGCCGTTCGACAGCTGTAAAAGAAGGAGACACTGTAAAGCGTCTTGGACGTATCGCTTCTGTGAAAGTGGGAGACGGAATGGTTGGCCGTGTTATTGATACATTGGGTAACCCAATTGATGGTAAAGGACCAATTTCAGGTGATCTTTATGAAATGCCAATTGAGCGTAAGGCGCCAGGTGTAATTTATCGTCAGCCTGTAACCGAGCCGATGCAAACGGGTATCAAAGCAGTTGATGCGATGATTCCAATTGGTCGTGGTCAACGTGAGCTTATCATTGGTGACCGTCAGACGGGTAAATCAACTGTTGCGATTGATACGATCATCAATCAGCGTGAGTTTTACGACCGAGGTGAGCCAGTTTTCTGTATCTATGTTGCAATCGGTCAGAAAGGATCTACAGTTGCAGGTATAGTTAAGAAATTTGAAGATGCAGGAGCGATGGCTTATACAGTTGTTGTTGCAGCAAATGCATCTGATCCTGCTACAATGCAGTTTTATGCACCAATGACTGGTGCTGCAGTTGGTGAGTTCTTCCGTGATTCAGGACGTCCTGCACTAATTGTTTATGATGATTTATCAAAACAAGCGGTAGCTTATCGTGAAGTTTCTTTGTTATTGCGTCGTCCTCCGGGTCGCGAGGCATATCCAGGGGATGTATTCTACCTTCACTCAAGATTGTTGGAGAGAGCTGCGAAAATCATTGCTGATGATAAAATTGCTTCTCAAATGAATGATTTACCAGAATCATTGAAACCAATTGTGAAAGGTGGTGGATCATTGACAGCACTTCCAATTATTGAAACACAAGCGGGTGACGTTTCGGCATATATTCCAACAAACGTGATTTCCATCACTGATGGTCAGATCTTCTTGGAATCAGATTTGTTCAATGCAGGTATTCGTCCGGCGATCAACGTAGGTATTTCTGTATCACGTGTGGGTGGTAACGCTCAGATCAAATCAATGAAGAAAGTTGCTGGTACATTGAAACTGGATCAGGCACAGTACCGTGAATTGGAAGCGTTTGCTAAGTTTGGTTCTGACTTAGATGCTGCAACGAAAGCAGTTTTGGACAAAGGTGCACGTAACGTTGAAATCCTGAAACAAAGAGAAGGAGATCCATTCCCAGTTGAAAAGCAAATCGCTATAATTTATGTTGGTACGAAGGGATTAATTCAACGTGTTCCTGTAGCTAAAGTGAAGGAGTTCGAAAAAGAATTCTTGAACTACCTAGATGCAAAACATGCCGATATTTTGGTTCAATTGAGAGCTGGAAAATATACGGATGAGATTACAGATACTTTGACAAAAGTAGCGAAGGAAATCGCTGATAAATACTGATTCAATTCAAAATTGAATTTATGCCAAGTTTAAAGGAAATACGTAACAGGATCACCTCGGTGGGATCAACGATGCAAATTACTTCAGCAATGAAGATGGTATCGGCTGCAAAATTGAAAAGAGCACAGGATGCAATTACACAAATGCGCCCTTATGCCACAAAACTGCAAGAGATCCTTGGGAACCTTAGTGCAACACTTGATCTTTCTGAAAATGCATATTCAGATACCAGAGAAGTTAAGAATGTGTTGATTGTTGGTATTACATCTAACCGCGGACTTTGCGGTGGATTCAATAACAACATCATTAAAAAGGTAACACAACTTGTGAATGAGGAATATGCACATGCAAATCCTAAAGTTCTTTGTCTAGGTAAGAAAATCAAAGATTCATTTAAGCGCTCAGATGCTTATTACATCAATGATACAATTGCTCCTGTTGAAGATATCTTTTCTTCCTTAAGCTTTGACAACAATACGATCATTGCGAATGAATTGATGCGCTTATTTACGAGTAAGGAGTTTGATAAAATAATAGTTGTTTACAACCAGTTTGTCAATGCCGCAACTCAGATTGTTAGAGATGAGCAGTTTTTGCCAGTAGTTTCTGCAGTGCAAGAGAATGATCAGTCAGCAGGAGATTATATATTCGAGCCATCAAAAGAAGAAATTGTAACTGAATTGATTCCAAAGTCATTGAAAATACAATTATTCAAAGGATTACTTGATTCGCAAGCGGCTGAGCACGGTGCGCGTATGACAGCAATGCACAAGGCAACGGACAATGCGAAAGAATTACAAAAATCTCTTAAATTGAGCTACAACAAAGCACGTCAGGCGGCCATTACGAACGAAATTCTTGAGATCGTTGGTGGAGCTGAAGCTTTGAATTCTTAATTAAAGATTTATGATAATATGGAAAGCAGCACTTTAAGTGCTGCTTTTTTTACCTCAAACAAAATCCAAGGACGATTTCCACAAATTCTTCAGGTGCTTCTGCATGTACCCAATGACCTGCATTCCTGATGGTTATTAAATCAGAATCTGGGAAAAGATCTTCAAGATCTGGAATGTCCTCATCGAGGATATAATTTGATAATTCTCCACGTATAAAGAGTGTTGGAATCATAACTTCTGCTTCCGGCAGTGCAGCAAGAATGTTAGTCATCTCTCTTTCAAGTACGTTAAGGTTCATCCGCCAAGCCAATTGTCCCTTTTCTTTCCAATAGAGGTTTTTCAAAAGAAATTGTCGAACCCCATCAGAATCAATGTGAAGTTTAAGAATGTCTTCTGCTTCACTTCTGACTTTTATCTTTTCAAGATCAATAGCATGCATTCCTGCCAAGATGTGTTGATGATGCATTGGATATTGCTTGTTGCCAATGTCGACAACAATAAGTTTGTGAAGTTTTTCAGGGTGTAATTGAGCGTAAAGCATCGCAACTTTGCCGCCCATCGAATGGCCTAAAAGATAGATGTCATCCAATCCAAGATCGGTAATCAATTCATGCAAATCTTTGGCCATGAGTTCGTAAGAGAATGCATCATTCCAATCTGAATGGCCATGATTTCGGAGATCAACAAGAATGACCCTGAAATAGTCAGCGAATTTTTTGGCGTGGGTTTGCCAATTGTCTGAAAAACCAAAAAGACCATGCAGAATGATCATTGGTTTGCCTTCACCCATTTCACGAAAGTGGAGTTTCATAAGACAAAGTTACAACCAGAATTAATATCATTCTGAAGTTGAGTAAAAAAAGGGCAGTTGACTACTTTTTTCTGAAGATTAGCGCTTAATCAATTTGCGCATTTCAGTTTTTACAAGCAACTCTGAGTGGAAGACAACTGTATAAAGCCCTCTTGAAACATTGTTTAAATCAAGACTCATTGTATTCTTGCCTGCAACAGCATGATACATGTATTTGTTGACCAACCTGCCGGAATTATCCAATAAATGGACTTCAATGTCCGTTGCCTTTTGAGCATTGAATTCGAAATTTACATCCGTACTTGTTGGGTTAGGAAATAGCTCAGAAACGGAACTTTCCATGTAATCTCTGGATAAACTGATTGTATTCGAATAGCTGAAGGAGCCGTTTATATCCGTTTGCTTCAAACGATAATAATTAACACCTCTAAATGGGTCGATATCGAACTGAGAATATAGTTTTTCAGTAGTACTATTTCCAGCTGCAGCTATTGTGGCAATTGCTTCAAAAATAAATCCATCTGCAGATCTTTCAAGTGTGAAATAATCATTGTTGTGTTCAGTGGCTGTTTTCCATGTCAACAAATTGTCTTCATCTACTTTTTCTCCAGAAAATTGAATCAATTCTACAGGCAGAGCCGTTGTTGATTGTGCAACACTAAAGACCGAAAAACCGCTCAATCCATTTCTGGTAATTTGTGATGATGTTGAAGTAACACAAGTTCCGTCGAGTAGCCATCCCGTTGTGGCAAGGGAACTTCGTTTCATGACAGTCCAATTGACACCGATATTTGTTTCATTCGTGGGATATAATGTCATGTTGTAATTACCTGTTCCACTGTTTGCCGTTAGCGTCCAATAACCATTGTTCATAGCGGCTTGATTGTAAGTGACGCTGCAATCAGTGCCACCTTGGGTTGGTGGATAGCCAGCGGTTACTGGCCACGTGTCGAATCTTCCGTCTAGATAACCAATACTATTAGTGGAAAATGCTGTAGTTGCTCGTTGAAAACCTTTTGAAGCAATTCCAACGGGCCATTCATAGGTCCCAGAACTTAATAAGTACCTTCTTAAATTTCCATCAACATAACTGGTTGATGTTCCATTAGATACACTGGCTGCTGCTGTATTTGCAACATCAACACGGTAACTTCCGGTTGTAATGGTGCCATTGCTAAACGTAAGTGTTCCAGTTGCTGTTTTAATGAATAAATTTGAGGACAATGTGACTCCACTTCCGGCAGCTGCTGTATTATTTACAATAACGTTGTTTAGATCAAGTTGTGAAGAACCTTGATTATATGTTTGCAAGCTAGCTCCATTGAATTCTAACGTCCCTGTCGAGCTAGTTCCAAAAAATGTTGTATTTCCGTTATTATTGACAAAATTACCCGCGAGTGAAATATACTTTCCATTGGTGTTAAAGACGCTTGTACTACTATTTGTTGTGAAAGTTCCACCAACTTCGATGTCATTATTGATTGTAACAGAATAAGTTGCAGATGTTTTGTCGATTTTTAGATTTCCAAATCTATTCGCACCTGTGAAGGATCCTGAAATGATTTGATTGTTTCCTGTACCGTTGAAAACAATAGTTGAAGAAGGATCTGCATTTAGTGTTCCATAGTTGTAGAAGTTACCACAAATATTTAACGTTGAATTGGCTTGAAGCGTTAAAGATGCACCAGGTTGAATGGTTAAATCCTTTGTGTTATAGGTTTGACCACTGATTAAAATAGGCTCATTTGATAGATTCGAAATAAAAGCATCCCTGCTGCAACTAGGAGCAGCGCAACCTCCCCAGTTGTCCACATCTGTCCAAACGGTTGGTCCTGAAACGTCACCGCCAGTCCAATAAACTTCATCGGTTGAGGTTGCTGCAGAATAGTCAATTGTAGCCGTCCCAGAGAATTCAATTCGGAATCCTGAGGTGCTATTGGAGTAATTACTTATGGCAATGAGGTATTCATCTCCCACAATCGCATCAATAGTTGTCTCATAGGCTGCGGAGTAAGTTGTTGTTGGGTTATAAGAACCAGGACAAGTCGGGCAAACATTTGTAGATAGAGATGCAGGAGCGTTTCCAGTAGTGCCAACACCAGTTATACCAAGATAAGAATAATTACAAACGATCGTAGCAGCAGTGCCCGCTGCGATTTGAGAACAGTTATAAAAATCAGTTCCCAATGTTCCGCCAGACAAGGCAGTTTGCCAAACAGCAAAATCGTAATCCGTTGCTGATTCAACGTTATAGTCAAAATCATTTGGAACAATATTAAAATTTAACGTACCATTTCCAGAGATTGGAACTCTGTACCAAACCACATTTCGTTCACCTGATGCTAAACAATACCCCGTGTTGATGTCGCAGGTTGTTCCATTTCCACTATATCCAGGATTTGAAACAGACATTACAGCTTGACAGACAGGATTTGGCTGACTACAATCTTGCCCTTGAATTCCTGGAAAAGATGTTGAACCGTCTATCGCGATTATTGAGAATGAGCCTGTCGCATTGCTCTCACCATCGACAACGAGATAATATACTGTGCCAACAGCTCCTGCCAGCGTAAGTTGTGATGCATAATTAGTGCTCGACCCGCACGAACCGATATCTGTATTTGCCGCGAAATAAGTTAATCCTGCTCCGCATGTTCCAGTGTAGGCTGCAATTTGTGTGTTTGTTAGTGAACCAGAAATGGTTTTTACGACAATACTCCCAGAGGCTGGAATCGTTACCTTATACCAAACTGAATTTACCGTGCCACTTGTCCAAGCTCCAGGTACTGAAGGTTCGCCTGTTCCACCACTGCAGTTATTGTCACCAGCTGTTGTTGAACCTAGCGTCAAGGCAGTTGCATTGCATGGGAGATCATTTGAAGGAGAACCCCCCAATGATACAACTTCAATATCATAATTTACATAGGATGGTGAGGCCCAGGTATCAATCACAACATAATAGGTTCCTGCTGCAGAAACATTAAATGCTCCACTCAACGTTCCCGAAGTTGCACCCCCGCCATTGGAAATACAAGTTGTGCCAGCAACACCAGGGCAGCCAGAATAAACTTGATAACCAATGTAAGATGTACTAACATTTGTTAAATTAATATTCAGGCAGTCTGAGCCTGTTGAAGTGAAGGAATACACTTTATCTTCTCCAGATTCATAGAGTGTGCCGCAAGATCCGGCACTAGCATTTGTATAATCATTCCCGTAACATAGAGTTGACTGTCCAGTTGCTGTATAGGGTAGTGCCATTGCTACTGCATTTGAGCAAGTCGTTCCCGCAGGAGTGCCACCAGATGGAGCTGAAATAGTCACGTTAAATGCGTTGCATGCAGGAGTTGGCCATGAATCTATAACGAGGTAATATGTTTGACCAGCTGTGACGGAAGCACATCCTATGGACTGATTCCCCGTTGAGCCCTGACTATATGCCACACAAGTTCCACCGGCGGTCGGGCAACCTAAATACAAGGTTATTCCAACCCAAGAACCTGCAGAAGTTAATGTAATTGATATATTTCCTGAAGCGGTTGGAGTAAATTGGATGACTTTGTCTTCACCGTCATAATAGTAACTAGAACCGCACACTGTGCTATTCGTTGATGTAATGTCATCACCAGCGCCACAGGTAGTTTGCGCTCCTGATGTATATGGAAGCGAGGCGGCTACTATATTTCCTGATCCTAGTGTACAAACTGCTGCAGTACTTGTGATACAAATTGTAAAAGAATTTGCACCATTAAATCCAGAACCAGAGGCATTGTGGTAGACACGCACATAATATGTTGCTCCGATTGTTAAACCAGTTAAACTAGCAGTTTCTACACCTCCACCACCCGTATTATTGATACATTGAAGGCTTGTTAACGTGCCCGCACAAGATCCAGACATCACTTGAACAGCCGCATTAAACCCAGCTACACCATCTGCAGTTACTTGATGTGTTGTATTGTTCGCTACAAAAGTATACCACACATCGTCGTCAGCAATCCCTATGCATGTTGTCTGTGGTGAAGCGGTAGCGCCATAGGTAGTGCCGTTCGTTGTCGTGCAGGTACCTGAACCTGCCGCAGCAGGTGTAAGAACTGCTGGACTGGAGCAATTATCATTTGCAGGCGCCGTTATTGGGTTGTGGATACATATAGAACCTGAGAGGTTTGCATTACTATTTCCGCTTCTTCTTTGAATTCTGACGTAATAGGTCGTTCCAACAGATGTTGTCACATTTAAAGTTGCGGACCCTGTATTTGAGTATTGACAAGCCAATTCTGTGCCCGGACAACCTGAATGAACTGAAAGACCTATATTACGATTTGCACCGGAAATTTCAATGATGGTTGTAGTTGCTGAAGCTACAAACTTATACCAACCATCAGTGTAATTTGAACCTGCTGTAACACACGATGCGCCAGGATCCTCCAAATTATTAGCATTAATTGCAAAACTGGTATTCGTGCAACTGGCAGTTACGGACAAGGAAACAGCTAAAGAACAGGTGTTACCTTGAGCATAAATTTTAGTTGACAAAAACAAAATGGCGAAAACCGCAATGGTAAAGTGATTTCTCATTTTTATCAGATTATACATTGCACACTCGAACCACATCTGATATAGACGTGCCCAATTTCAATAAAGGCTGAAAATCTTTGCTTTTCAATGTTACAGCCTCAAAAGCTTCAGTTTCTGACTTGAAGAAAGCACTGTCAAAAGAAAAATAAAAACAACGCAATTTATCGCATGAACCGAGAATTTTTATTCCCTGGATTTCTGATAATTCGCTAAGTAATTCCTCGCGTTGTTTAACACTGAATTTCTCAAACGTAACGACAAATTCCGTATGTGTATTTTCGGAATGGAATTTATGAGATTCGGCGAAATTTATAGGATTTTCTCCTGGAGAAAGAGTCATGGAACAAAAAACTGCCCATGCAATGATAGGTGTAAACATCTAGTAAGTTTTAGGCGATTACACCAAAAAATAAATTATTTTAAAGCCGCGGTTTCATGTAATCGGGCGCAATTTATAATGATTCAATCTAAAAACCAAATAATTAGCTTAATTATTTTTTATATTCGAAAAAAAAAGGGAGCCGTAATACTCCCTTTATGATTAGGTATAGGTGTGCTTATCTTACAATTATTCGTTCCATTTGAATTTCACCGTTTGCTTGTTTTACAACTGCAGTATAGAGCCCTGATTTTAAAGCGACAACAGGGTAATTGTTTTCAAGTGTTTCTGTAAGTGCCCCAGATTGATTGTAAATTTGAATTGGTCCGCTTCCTTCAATATTTGCAAAAGTTACTGTACTATTCGTTTGGTTTACAAATGCAATCATTTGAAGGTGAACTTTGGGCGTTGATTGTTCGAATGCATTTTCTTCGCTAATGTTAGCCATATCAGTTTGATTCTGCCCAAATAATCCGGCAGAAAAAGTAATTGAAGCGAAAATGGTTAGTAAGATATTTTTTGTTTTCATAGTCTGTTTTAGAGTTGGTTTCAAACTTGTTGTTAATAGTTGGAACAAAGAGAGTGAAGTTTTGAGTGATTGCTTATACTGTTTTATAAGTGTGTAAAAAATTTAAGACAAAACGCATAGATCAATCTACGTAATTCTACGATTGTACTTCGGTAGATTTATGTATACTCGAGAGGTAAAAAAAAGGGACCCTTTTTGGATCCCTTGTCTATTGCTTATTTTCTTATCTGATAACTATGGCTTCTGTTTGAACTGTACCATCGCTGTTTCTGATAACCGCTCTGTAATTTCCGATTTCTAAATTAGTGCTCGTGCCATCAAGAGTTTGGATTAGATTTCCGAATTCATTGTAGATTTCCACATTACTTGCATTTTCTGTATTTCTAAAGTTGATCGGTCCATTTGATGGGTTCGGGTATACCAAAGGCATATGCCCACCAACAGTTCCATTGCTGATTAATCCATTTAAGTTGAAAGAATGAATGTTGATAGGTAGATTTTGTCGTACAACAAATGTTTTTGAAGTGCTACAGCCCGGTTGAGTTTCAATTGTCACGGTATAAACACCAGCACTGAGGTAAACTTGATCTAATTCATGAATTTTCAAGCCTGTTCCATTTAGAGATGTCCAGTTAACATTGTACAAAGGGGTTAATCCACTCACTGTAATGTCAATGGCGCCGTCTTGACTTCCTATAGAACTTGCCTTCGTTGTTGTGCCAGTTATGATGACTGCTTCTGGGTCTGTTATTGTAATTGTTCTTGTAACCGAATTCATGGCAGCATCCACAACCATCAAGTTGTAATCTCCCGCTGGTACATTACTTAATGTGGAAGTCGATTCGCCTGTTGACCAGTAATAAGAATAAGGTTCAACTCCGCCGGTTGGGGTAACGAATGCATATCCATTGTTTTCACCGAAACACTTTGGATCTGTTGTTTGGACATCAAGGTTGATGGTTTGAGCAAATAAACCTGTGGTAAAAGTTGCAGCGGTTGCAATTGAAAGGAAAATGTTTTTTGTTTTCATGGCATTTATTTTTTGATTGTTTTTTGTTTCATTGTTTTGATGAGACAAAGTAACGCCATGATACCCCCAACATTTAAATTTTTCCATTCATTCAAATGCAAATTCAACTTAACTACTAAAAAGGAAGTACGTACTTCTACAGTGGGGTGTTCGTAGAAATCCCTTTCAATTTAAATTGCAGGAAAATATTTTTTGATAGTAACTGCCTTTCTATTAGACGGTTATTAATGAAAAAGGGAAAAATTATTGAATGATGTATTTTAAAACATCAAAAAGATTTGGCAGAGCGAAAGAAGGCGCTGCTTCGGAGATTTCAACGGTTTTCTCAGAATCTTCCGTTGGCGCATCAATGGATGCTTCAGTTGATTCCTCTATTTTTTCTATGGATACTTTTTGAACTTTGAATTGCTTTTCATTCATCGCAGAAAGAATGGATAGCATTTTTGATTCATTGATTTTTTTATCGTCAAATGAAATTTTAGCGGTTTGAACTTTTCTCCCTTCCACAAAATCAAATTCAACTCGATCAACTGCTCCCGTAGCCTTTAATTCCTTACGGATACTTCCGCCACATCCCATCTCACATGACATTCCCTCTACGTTGACTGTAAAAAGTGCATTTGCGTCTACTTTCGCAGCAACCTCTTTTTTGCCTTTAACAGTTCGTAAATGAATAACATCAGGCTCATTTGAGCAAGACGCCAAACCTACAAGCAAAATGAAACAAACAAGATTTTTCACAAATACACTTTTAAATGATTTATCAAAAATAAATTATTTCCATCAAATCGACTGTCTAAATAAATGTTAATAAAGCTATTCATGGAATTTAAATCATTCTGGCAAGTCCAAAATAGTGAAGGATGTAATCAGATTGAAAGGTTCTACCTACTTTTGAAGAAAAAAAAATGAAGATCAAGAAAGCAGAATTCGTTGTCTCGAACACAGACCATAAACTTTGTCCAGATGATAAGCGTGCGGAATTTGCATTTATTGGTCGATCGAATGTAGGTAAGTCATCATTGATCAACATGCTGACAGGGAATAAAAGTCTTGCTAAAACTTCTGGAAGACCTGGGAAAACACAATTAATAAATCACTTTATCATTAATGATGATTGGTTTCTAGTAGATTTACCCGGTTATGGATATGCGAAAGCGTCCAAAGTTCAAAGAGAAAAATGGGAAAAGTTTATTGCAGAATACCTTACAAAAAGAGAACAGTTACTCAATATTTTTGTCTTATTGGATTCGCGATTGGAGCCTCAAAAGATTGATTTGGAGTTTATGAATTGGTGTGGAGAAAAATCATTGCCGTTTTCGATGGTATTTACAAAAATTGATAAACTTTCTTCCTCCGCTTTGCAGAAAAACTTGACAAAGTACAAGAAGGAAATGATGAAATACTGGGAAGCAATGCCTCCTGTATTTACTACCTCAAGTGATTCAGCTTTTGGAAAAGAAAAATTACTGAATTACATCGGTCAAATTATTGATGCAACTAAATAATTATC
>CAISOQ010000240.1 GCA_903887095.1 uncultured Flavobacteriia bacterium | reverse complement strand
GCTATTTCTTCTCCTCTACCTCATTTTCTTTAAAGGCGGAAGGGAGTAAATCGGGAATTAGTTTAAGCACCAAAGGCAGCCACAAGGCCCCACCTGGAATAAGATATATTCCAATGCTTGGAACACTTTTCATGAGATCCATGGATTGAGTTTTAACTTTTTCCTTTTCCTCAGGAGTTAATTCCCTCAAGGTAGATTGCCTTACCAAATACACTAATTCTTTGCTTTCTTTTAACTCCTGAATTAATCGGTCTTTGTTTCTACCTAATATTCTGTAGTATTTTCTGCTCAGGTGAGTCGTGAGTATTTTCGATTCAGATTCCGTAACTAAATGATAGAATTCAGAAGAATGTTCACTCATTGATTTTCTACATTCCCAAAACACCTCCGTCGTTTGTTCTTCACTCAGGCCGATAAGTTTACCAAATTTATGCAAGAACGAATCATCGGTGAAGAGTTCCGATGGATATTCATGATATAGAAATACAAGAAAATGAAAGGTAAACATGGCCAACATGGGCTCAATTGAGACAATTTCAATCGCTTCTCGCTGCTTCTTATCCTGCTCGGCACCTAGTTTTATATTGTTTATAGATTCAAGAGGCAGCTCTGCTGATAGCGTCAGGTTCTTAAACATCGTTTGGTCGAAATATTCTCCGGCCTCAGGATGAATGTAATTAATAGAAGTAATTAATGTTAAGATGGCTTCAACCCATTCGTTGTATTGTTCTTCATCTTTCGGTTTTCCCTTTTCAACGGATTGATAAAATTGAATTAAATCCAGGTATAAAAACCCATTGGTCAAGTGATTAAACCAAAAGTTTTTCTTGCTGTAAGAACTGTGAACTTTAATGCGATCCGATAAAAAAGATTCCAAATGGTTGGTCTCTTCCATCTTACTAATCAGATGGTGCCATTTTTTATCAAAACCATGCGCTTTAATTTGATAAAAATCTATAACCCGAGCGATAAATTGATCTTCATTAAATGCGTCCTTTTGTTGAAGTCGATCGATGAAAAGTAAGGACTCAAACAAGAGCACTTGAAGCTTTTCGTTTCGGGTAGCCGACCCTACATAAGTTTCCGTATATAATTGCTTGTTTGGAACACCATAAAGGATCCCCGTGTGCTCACAAAGTTCTCGAAGTAATTCCTCGTGATTCTCCTCGGTTTGGTGAAAACTTGCAGTTAGATTGATTTCTTCTTGCTTTACAAGCGAAAAGAATTTTTTGATCCAATTTTTTTTTCCGGGTGAAAACATCTTATAAATTACCTGCTAATGTCACCGCTTTTCGTCCGGAATAGATTAACCCGCCATCCAATGAAAAGGCTTCGAATACAACCACATAAATTCCGATAGACGCCTTGGTTTGATCGTCTTTTACCCCATTCCAAGAAAAGCTCCCTTCAGTAGCCATTAATTGATTTTTGAATAAGGTGCGAATCAGTCGGCCACGTTCATCGTAAATACTTACCGTACCCAAGCAATTCGCTTGCGCCAATTGATAGCTTGCTTGCATCACATCTAAGTACCCGTCCATGTCCGGAGAAAACAATTCTCCTTCCAAGGCAAAAGAACCGTTCGCCGTTACCGGTAAATACTGTGAGTTCT
>CAISOQ010000239.1 GCA_903887095.1 uncultured Flavobacteriia bacterium | reverse complement strand
CTCCATTTTGACTTCCTAAACCAAGTACACATAGATGAATATTCTCTTCTTTTATTTTTTCAAGGGCTTCTTTTGGATATTCTTCATGATCTTCCCCATCTGTGACCAATAAAATTACTTTTGATGTTTTTGAAGGTGAGAACATCTGAGTAGCTGTCGAAAGAGCATCTGAAAAATTTGTTCCTTGTTTGGGAATTATCCCGGTCTCTATTTCTTCAATAAACATTTTTGCGGCGTCATAGTCGGTAGTCAATGGCAATTGAACAAAAGCATTTCCTGCGAATAGTGTAATGCCAATTTTTTCTCCTGAAAGTCTGTTAATCAGTTCGCTCATTGCTCTTTTTGCAACATCTAAACGGCTGACATCATTTGAAATATCTTTTGTATTCATTGAATTGGAAACATCAAGACAAAGCGCAATCTCCATACTTCGAATTGTCCCGGAAACTTTTTTGTTGCCGAAAGAAGGCTGAGCCATTGCGATTATGAGAAAAACGAATCCATTTCGAAGAAAAAAGTAGTGTAAAAAAACCTTTAAATCTGAGACAGGTTGCAGAAGTAAAGGCAATAGTTGGGGAGGTAGAGTGTCATTTCTTTTGTTATGTGTTCTTAGTTGAAAAATGAAGAAAACGACAAAAGGAATCAACAAAAGCAACAACCATAGGTTTTCGGCATTTTTAAATCGAAACTGCAAGCTATTTAAACTACCGACTGAATAGTCGAAAATGAAGTAGCAGCCCAAAGTAAACAAGGCGAAAATTAATTCCCACAGAAGTATTGCCAGCAATAAGCCGTAAAATCTATAAGAGTATTTCAGCTTATAACTCATAACGAAAAAAACGACGTTTAATAATCCACGAAACAAGAATTAGCACCAATGCCCAATTTAAAAATGCTGCAGGTGTAGCGGGTGGTTCAGCTGCAAATTTTCTTTTTAAAAATTTTCGTTTCTCTAATCGTTCGATTTCAGCATAAATAGAACGCAAACTATTTTCATCAGTCGCTCTGAAATACTGTCCATTAGCAATCTTTGCGATTTTAGTCAATGTCAACTCATCAATTTCTACCGGCGCAATTTCATAGCGAATACCAAATGGTGTGATGACGGGAGTTTGGGCCAATCCATTGGAACCGACACCAATTGTGTACACGCGAACATTTTTCGCTTTTGCGAGCTGTGCGGCAGCGATTGGATCTATTTCCCCGGCGTTGTTACTTCCGTCTGTAAGCAGAATGACCACTTTTGATGGCAAACTGTCACTTCTTAATCTTGCTACAGCTGTTCCCAGACCAGTGCCGATCGCTGTTCCGCCCTCTATTTCTTCTGTTCCAACAAGATCAATTTGGTTTTTTAGTGCTTCATGATCAATCGTTGCAGGACAAGCTGTATAGGCTTCTCCGGCATATGCAACAAGTCCAATTCGGTCTCCACGTCTTCCATCAATAAATTCTTTTGCTACCCGTTTTGCTGCTTCTAAACGATTGGGCTCAAAGTCCATGGCGAGCATTGAAACAGACACATCCATTGCGAGAATTATGTCAATTCCATTTTTAAATTCTTCATCGGTTGCATCTTGATCGTAAGAATGATAGGGTTTTGCCAAAGCAATGATCAATAAGGAGATTGCCGAAATATTCAAACACAAAAGAAATCGTCGTAGTGGTTTTACCCACGGCGAATTCAGAAGATGCTGATCTTCTTCTATTCCGCTGTATTTCCAATCACCAGTTCTGGAATTTTCTTTTTTAATTAAAATCCAACCTAACAAAGGAATGAACAGCAATAGCCAAAGCCACTCAGAGGCGTGGAAATCGTATTCCCAAAATCGTATGTTCCAGCTAGTCAACAAGTTCGGTTTCAATTGGGCTAGTTTGATAAATGACTTGACGAGCAATGGCAGAAACTTTCAAGATTTCATTTTCACTAGGATGTGATTTGGCAAATTTCACCAGGTCTGACTGTTCCAATATTTGTTTAATTGCCGCTAAAATATCATCACTTAAACCTTTTTGCTTGAGCAGCAATAGTGCATCTTTTGTGGTCCGTTCTAAGAGCTGAATTTCAAAGCGTGATGAGAGGTAGGAGCGAAGAATGAAAGACAATTCCACGAAGTGCTCTTTGAGTTGATTTTTTTCCCAGAGCTTTGATTTTTCTAAACCATCAATTGCCAGCAACGTTCTTTTTTTGAGGGATACTGCTCGAACTGGGGGAGTTGCAATATTGTTTTTTCTTTTTCT
>CAISOQ010000238.1 GCA_903887095.1 uncultured Flavobacteriia bacterium | reverse complement strand
CTTCTTGCAATCCTTTTATCAATCGATCTTTGTCTTCAATACTTGATTGCTTCAATGTTTCAATGGATGAATGTAAGCCATGTAATTTCTCTGCCACTATCACCTGCTCATTTACCCATTTATCATAGGAACGATTGTTTTCCGAAATTTCAGATAGATACCTCGTTCGATCCGGTGGAATCACGAAAATCTTCTCTGACATTTCTTTGGTAATTTGGAAAGTTGACTTTAGAGAAGCTCCTGTTCGCTCTACAATTTTATCCATGATCACTTTGTAAAGGGAATTCATACCCGGATCATTGAATTGAGAAGCAATTGTTCCATATACAGGCATTGAATCAACGTCCGCCTCCCACAAATTGTGGTTTCGTTGGTATTGCTTGCGAACATCTCTCAACGCATCTAGCGCCCCTCTTTTGTCAAACTTGTTCAGCGCGATGACATCCGCAAAATCAAGCATGTCTATTTTCTCAAGCTGCGTAGCTGCACCATATTCAGGTGTCATTACGTACAATGAGACATCAGAATGATCTAAAATTTCCGTATCGGACTGACCAATACCTGACGTTTCCAAAATAATCAAGTCGTATTCAGCGGCTTTTAACACATTAATTGCTTCCGCAACGTGACGCGACAATGCTAAATTTGATTGGCGTGTTGCCAAGGATCGCATGTAAACGCGGTCGTTCTTTATTGAATTCATGCGGATTCTATCGCCAAGCAAAGCTCCACCAGTCTTTCTTTTCGATGGATCGACTGATACAACAGCAATTCGTTTATCTTCAAAATCAATTAAAAAACGGCGCACAAGCTCATCCACCAAGGAAGATTTTCCAGAGCCCCCTGTTCCGGTAATTCCCAAAACAGGTATTGAAACGGCCTTTGCCATTTCTTCAACTTTCTGTAAAATTGGCAGAGAAGCTTCAGGAAAATTCTCAGCAGCACTAATTACTCGTGCGATGGAAGGAACATTTTTCTCTTTCAAATGGTTTACCTCACCATTCAAATTTATTCCCACAGGAAAATCGCATTTCTGAATCAAATCATTGATCATTCCTTGTAAACCCATCGATCGACCATCGTCTGGATGATAAATCCTTGTAATGCCATAAGCTTGTAATTCCTCAATTTCTGAAGGAAGTATTGTCCCTCCTCCTCCACCGAAAATCTTTATATGCGGAGCACCTTTCTCTTTTAAAAGGTCGAACATGTATTTGAAATATTCCATGTGCCCACCTTGGTAAGACGTCATAGCGATCGCCTGCGCATCTTCCTGAATGGCACAATTTACAACCTCTTCCACAGACCTGTCATGACCAAGATGAATTACTTCACATCCAGTTGATTGAATGATCCTTCTCATGATATTAATCGCTGCATCGTGTCCATCAAAAAGAGACGCTGCCGTCACGATTCTCACCTTGTTTACAGGCTTGTAGGGTTCAACTTTTTCCATATTTCTAAAAGTCCGTTTTTTAAAGAAACATAAAAATATAAAAAATGCCCCAAACAGCGATAGAATAACGAACTACTCACGTTTCTCGAGAAGCAGTATAATTCAAAGTTTAAATTCCTTAACACAACAGAATCAACAATTTACATGTTCAATT
>CAISOQ010000237.1 GCA_903887095.1 uncultured Flavobacteriia bacterium | reverse complement strand
GCTTCAATCGCTGTGGATGCATGTTCTCCAACTGCGCGCATTCCTAATATGTGCATATCATCGTCGTTTGTGACAATGATCTTGAAAAACCCTTGAGTTTTGCGCATGGCAATCGCTCTCGTAATCAAAGAAAAATCAACTTTAACAACTTTTACTGGAATGTTTTGTTCTACGCACTCCTGTTCGTTCAAGCCTACAGCTGCTACTTCAGGGTTCAAAAACATGATGGTACATATGTTGTCATAGGATAATCGTTCCTGTTTTCCTCCAAACATTCTTTCAACCGCATGTCGCGCCTCAATTTCACCCATATTTACGAGTGCAATTCTTCCGGAAACATCTCCCACAGCATAAATATTTGGGATATTGGTTTGAGTGTCATCATCTCCAATGTGTATTCCTCTTTTCGACATTTCTACACCAGCATTCTCAATTCCTAAATTGTCAACATTTGGTACCCTTCCAATAGAAAGTAAAGCCTTTTCAACCCGAATTACCTCACGTTTACCATCAGGGTAAGACAATTCGTATTCAACTTCTCCATCTTTCTCCTCAAGTCGTTCTAATTTTGCATTTGAATGAATTGTAACTCCTTTTGACATCATATTGCCGGCTACAAGCTTTGAAATATCTTCATCTTCAAATGGCAAAATGCGCTCTTGACGATCAATAATATAAACTTTGGTCTTCCCAAAATTTGAAAATATAGTAGCATATTCACAACCGATTACGCCTGCGCCAATAATTACGAGACTTTTAGGATAGTCATCTATAGCGTCAATTCCGTCACTGGTTAAAATTATTTTCTCATCCACCTTGATGTTCGGTACAATGCGGGGTTTACTTCCTGTAGATAAAATTATGTTATCACCCCAGATAACTTTTTGCTCACCTTCATGATCGATGGTCACTTCATTTTTTGAGATCAACCTTCCAAATCCTCTTTCATATTGCAGGAGATTGTTCATGCTTTCAGTTTGCAATAATTTAATATGGCAAGAGTATTGAAACTTGCGTTCAAAGATTGCTTCAGCAAGAATTTTTTTAACGTCATCCCACGGGATTTCATACGCACTTCTGCCAGTTGAAACAATTGTTTCATTAATGCTCGAAACTTTATTTGCAACTTCCCATAGTGTTTTTGAAGAAAGGGCGCCATTGTAAACACCAGCGCCGCCAACTTTGTCTTTTTCAATGAGGCAAACTCTTTTTCCAAAATCTATGGCTCGCATCGCTGCGGCATATCCAGCTGGACCACCTCCAATAACGATAAGATCGAATTTCTCCATGTTTTAGCTACTTTCGCAGTAAATATAGGAAGATAACTTTTCATAATTTTAATTCAAGAAACTTGAACCAGGAATACAAAGTAATAATTGAAAAAGTAAAAGCAGAAAAGGACGCTGTTAAGCGAACTTTTTCTAAAATGAAGAAGAAAAAACCGAAGGATATTGACCAATTATTCCATTCGAAGCATGAAGCCTTTTTTCAAAAAAACAGCTGTCTTGATTGCGCTAATTGCTGCAAAACAACATCCCCAATTTTTCGTGATGTTGACATAAAACGAATTGCAAAGCAATTGAAAACAAAAGAAGCACAGTTCATAGACCAATATTTAAGAATGGATGAGGACAGTGATTATGTGCTCAAAAGTTCACCTTGTTCTTTTTTAAATGAAGACAATACTTGTAGTATTTATGAATTCAGACCGTTAGCATGTGCTGAGTACCCGCATACGAATCGAAAAAACATGAATCAGATACTGGACTTGACCTTGAAGAATGCTGAAATATGTCCTGCGGTAGCAACAATTGTAACTAAATTAATTTTGGAAGATTGAAACCAACTTTTTTATAGTTTTGTTCGTCTTGAACTATGAAACTCTTAACTATGAATATGAACCTAGCGAAATGTATATTTCCGCTTCTATTTATAATTCCCATATTTTCTTCAGCCCAACGCGGTAAGGATGGTAATTATACGGCAACAGCACTGAATACCACTGTCAATTCTTATACCTACTTAACTGCAAATGCAACTGCAGGAGCATCTACAATTACCGTGAATAGCAATAGTATGTTAAGTGGTGCATTTTCTTCCGCGTTAGCTCAAGGTGATTTGCTTTTGATCATTCAAATGCAGGGTGTGACGATGGATATAGATGTTACTCCTGCAACCCCTACTGCGTCTGGAGGGTGGGGTGGAAATTATACGAAACCAGGTATGTGGCTGTATGATGCCAACTGGATGCAAGATATTACAAAAATGGCCGCTTGGGGCGCTGTAAAAAATTATAACAATGCAGGTAAATTTGAGCAGGTTGAAGTAAGAAATGTTTCAGGTTCGAATACCATCATCTTAAATTGTGGACTACAAAATAATTATACAAGTTCTGGCCGTGTGCAGGTAGTGCGCGTTCCACGATTCAATAATTTAACTGTAAATTCATCTGCTTCGATAACACCACCCAGCTGGGATGGTACTACGGGAGGTATTGTTGCAATTGAAGTGAAGGGGAATTTAACGTTGAACGCAAGTTCAAAGATTTCGGCAAGTGGTGCGGGATTTAGAGGAGGTTCTACAACATCGCCAACAACGCAATCTGGTTCACCCGGGACGTGTTCAGCACATGCCAACGGAACAGGAAACGGTAGTACTCAGCTTGGATCTTCATCGATAGGAGAAGGTGGGCGTAAAGGTGAAAGCATTGGTGGATATGATGCAGAATATACAGCATTGTATTCAGCTTATGGTAGAGGTTCCGCGGCAAACGGCGGTGGTGGTGGCGGATTCCAGAATTGCGGCGGCGGCGGCGGTTCTAATATTGGAAGTGGCACTTATACCGGTAAGGGAGTGCCTTCTACAACGGTAGCTAATTCAGTTTGGAACCTTGAGTCAGCTGGTTTTGCGGGCTCTTCAAGTTCTGGTGGCGGAAGAGGGGGCTATGCCAATTCAAATTCTAATCAAAACGCAACTTTAATTGGTCCCAATAGCACTGCATGGTGTGCAACAACATCATCTTCTGATGCAAGAAAAGAAAATGGTGGTTTTGGTGGACATCCTTTGACATATGATGCTACGCGACTTTTTATGGGTGGTGGCGGTGGCGCTGGTGATCAAGATCAGAATCAAGGTGGTTCTGGTGGAACAGGAGGCGGAGTTGTGTTCTTGACCGTTTATGGAACAATTTCAGGAACTGGGAGCATCGAAGCAGATGGTGGAGCAGGAAGTAATTCCAACCCAACGAATCAAACCCCTGGAATTGGTCAGTTGAAAGGAAATGATGGAGCTGGCGGCGGCGGCGGCGGTGGATCAGTTTTTGTTAAAAATCTATCTCCCATTCCAGCAGGATTGGCTATTAATGCCAAAGGTGGAAATGGAGGTAATCATGCTATTTCAGTTGGCTCATTTGCTAACACGGAGGGTGAAGGTCCCGGTGGAGCAGGGGCGGGTGGAAATATTACAATCATTTCAGGTTCTCCAACTCAAAATGTAAATGGCGGGATCGCTGGAACATCCAATTCATCTCATCTCACAGAATTTACATTTAATGGTGCTACAAATGGTGCTGCAGGAGTAACAGGGTTGACCACGACTGTTTATGATATTATTCCGAATAACGTAAGTGTGTGTGGCGGCAGTTCAGCAACCTTGACAGTTACTGTTTCAGGCACATCGCCAGGGACACTCAGCTGGTACACAGCTCAATACGGCGGATCAGCAATTGCGACAGGAAATTCTTATACAACTCCTGTTTTGACAGCAACTACAACGTACTATGTTGGAATATGCCCCGGTACATTTAGAGTACCTGTTACTGTGACTGTAAATCCTCAACCTACAATCGCGGGAACAGTGAATGTTGTTAACCCGAGCTGCATCACCGCGGGAAGTATTACTGGATTAACTGTGAGTGGCGGAACAACACCTTATCAATATACTTGGAATGGTGTCGCATCGGCAACTATCGATCATACTAACTTAATTGCAGGGACATATACGTTTACGGTAACAGATGCTGGCGGTTGCACAGCTTCAAGTGGTCCATACACGTTAACAGGTACATCAGGTCCAATTATTGATGCTAGCGCAGTGAATGTTCAAAATGTGAATTGCTCTGGTGGACTTGGTTCAATAACAGGAATTACTGCGACAGGAACAGGACTGAGTTATGGATGGACGAACTCCGGTGGTTCTGCACTTAATGCATTGGGACTTTCAGCTGGTAACTATACACTGACAGTTACTGACAACAATAGTTGCACTGCTTCTGCTGGACCTTTCAATGTCGTTACAGATACTGGACCTACTTTGGATGAAATAAATGTTGTTGCGACTGATGCGACTTGTGGTAACAACAATGGTTCGATTACAGGTATCGTTGCGTCTGGTTCCTCTCTAACGTTTAGTTGGAATGGAATATCTTCAACTTCTGCGGATGCAAGTGGGTTGTCGCAAGGTGCATACACTTTAACTGTGACTGATGCCGGTGGTTGTACAGTTTCATCAAATCCGATAACAGTGAATGCAATTGCCGGACCTTCAATAGATGTTACAGCGATAGTAATCACAGATGAAAATTGCGATCAGGCTAACGGTGCTATTTCTGGTATATCTATCAATGGCGGAACACCAAATTATTCATATTCTTGGTCAGGAACTTCGCAAACTACGTTGGATTTAGTTGGTCTATCTCAAGGATTGTACACCTTAACAGTTTCGGATCAAAATGGATGCACAGCCAGTTCATCTGCATTTGCAATTTCAAATATTGCCGGTCCATCAATAAATGAGACTGCTGTTTCTGTAAGTAATGTTCTATGTGATGGAACATTGGGTTCTATCGTTGGATTAAGTGATACTGGAAGCGGAAATACTTATAGTTGGACAAACGGCGGTGGGAGCACATTAAATGCCTCCAATTTATTGCCAGGTACTTATGTTTTAACTATAACTGATAACAGTGGATGTACTGTATTATCGAATCCATATGTAGTTGCACCGCCTGTAGGACTGACGATCGATACATCTGGAATTAGCATTTCTCAAACGGCTTGTTCCACAAATACAGGTTC
>CAISOQ010000236.1 GCA_903887095.1 uncultured Flavobacteriia bacterium | reverse complement strand
TTAATTTTACCGCTTCCAGTGATTGTGAATCTCTTCTTTGCACTGGATTTAGTTTTCATTTTTGGCATCTCTCTTCGTTTTTAAAGTTACCTCTGTATAGCATCTTGCAAGGTAGTTTCAATTTGTGCTGCGCTTCCGCTTGCATGTCATCAAAAGCTACGCTTTTTTTTATTTTTTCTTTGGGTTGATCATAATGATCATTCGTTTCCCTTCCAATTTCGGTAGCTGCTCAACAGCACCTATATCGGCCAATTCTTGTGCAAATTTCAAAAGAAGAATTTCTCCTCTGTCCTTGAATACGATAGTTCGACCGCGGAAAAACACATACGCTTTGACTTTGTTTCCTTCTTCCAAAAACTTGCGAGCATGAGCAAGTTTAAAGTTGAAATCATGGTCATCCGTGTTTGGTCCAAATCGAACTTCTTTTAAAACAACTTTGCTTTGCTTCGCTTTAAGTTCCTTTTGCTTTCTTTTCTGATTGTAAAGAAACTTCCTGTAGTCCATTATCTTGCATACCGGTGGTACTGCATTTGGAGAGATTTCAACGAGGTCAAGTTCTTGTTCTTCAGCCAATCTGATTGCGTCTGAAGTGGTCATGACTTTTGGTTCTTCTCCTTCGATTACAAGACGAATTTCACGTGACAAAATCTTCTCATTGATTTTGTGTTGTTCCGTTTCCTCTCTTCTTACAAAAGGTTTTTTAGTGTTTTTTCTCATTCAATTAATTAAACATTTGTTGCCAACTCATCGTCGATCGTTTTTTGAACCAAGGAAGCAAAATCATCTATCGTCATGGATCCAAGATCACCAACCCCACGCTGGCGGACAGATACTTGAGTATTCTCAGCTTCTTTCTCTCCAACAATCAACATGAAAGGTGTTTTCTTAAGTTCCGCATCTCGGATTTTCTTACCAATCTTTTCGTTACGGTCATCAACAAAGCCGCGAATATCGTAATTATTTAGCAAATCTGAAAGTTTTTCTGAGTACTCATTGAATTTCTCAGAGATTGGCAGAATTGCAAATTGTTCAGTGGACAACCACAATGGGAAGTCACCAGCGCAATGTTCTAATAAAACAGCGACAAATCGTTCCATTGAACCAAAAGGTGCGCGGTGAATCATTACCGGACGGTGTTTTTGGTTATCAGAACCTGTATACTCTAACTCAAAACGTTCTGGCAAGTTGTAGTCTACCTGAATAGTACCAAGTTGCCACTCTCTGCCGATTGCATCTTGTACCATGAAGTCGAGTTTAGGGCCATAAAAAGCAGCTTCGCCATATTCGACAACAGTTGGTAATTCTTTTTCAGCGGCAGCCTCAATGATAGCTCTTTCAGCTTTCTCCCAATTTTCATCGCTTCCAATATATTTCGACGGATTTCCCGGGTCACGAAGAGATATCTGCGCTTTGAAATTATGGAAATTCAACGTTTTAAAAATGTATAAAACGATGTCAATTACTTTTTTAAATTCATCTTTTACTTGCTCTTGCGTGCAGAAAATGTGAGCGTCATCTTGCGTAAATCCTCTTACGCGGGTCAAGCCATGTAATTCACCTGATTGTTCGTAACGATAAACCGTACCGAATTCTGCAAAACGAGCGGGAAGATCTTTGTATGACCTCGGTTTCGATTTGAAAATTTCACAGTGGTGAGGACAATTCATTGGTTTCAAGAAGAACTCTTCATCAACATCTGGCGTGCGAATGGGTTGAAATGAATCTGCTCCATATTTCGCATAGTGACCAGATGTAACATATAAATCCTTGTGTCCAATGTGTGGGGTGATGACTTGGTCATAGCCGGCTTTTCTTTGTGCTTTTTTGAGGAAATTCTCCAAACGCTCTCTTAAAGCGGCTCCTTTCGGTAACCATAGCGGAAGGCCTTGTCCAACTTTTTGTGAAAAAGTGAAAAGCTCAAGTTCTTTACCTAATTTTCTGTGATCACGGCGTTTTGCTTCTTCAAGTTTCTCAAGGTGCTCATCCAATTCCGCTTGTTTCGGAAAAGTTACTCCATAGATGCGCGTCAACTGTTTGTTTTTCTCGTCTCCTCTCCAGTAAGCACCGGCAATTGCGGTAAGTTTTACTGCCTTTATGAAGCCTGTATCTGGAATGTGCGGACCGCGACAAAGGTCAGTGAAATTACCTTGCGTATAAAAAGTGATATTGCCGTCATCCAATCCTTCTAGAAGTTCTAACTTGTATGGGTCAGCCTTTTCTGTGAAATAAGCGACAGCTTCTGATTTACTGATTTCTTGACGAACGAATGGATTTTTCAATTTCGCCAGTTCTTTCATTTTCTGTTCGATTTTTTCAAGATCTTTCTCAGAAATGGAGTGCTCCATTAAATCTACATCATAGTAAAAACCATTGTTGACAGGGGGACCAATTGCCAGTTTGATTCCTGGGAAATAAAATTCCAATGCTTCTGCCATCAAGTGAGCGGAAGAGTGCCACATCGTTGATTTTCCTTCCGTGTCATTCCATGTTAGCAATTGCAGCGTTGAATCTTCATTTATTGGACGATTAGCATCAATAACTTGTCCGTTTACATTCGCTGCAAGCACATTTCTTGCTAATCCTTCTGAAATACTCTTTGCGACATCAAGTGATGAAGATCCTTGTGGAAATTCTCTTACTGAGCCATCTGGAAGGGTAATCTTGATCATTTTTTCAAATTTTGTGTGCCAAAGATAGTTAATCGTTCTCAATCTATGGTCCGATTTTCATGTCTCTTGCAATGATATTAGGAGAAAATTCAAGAAAAAATCGTTCATTTGCCGTGGATCATGAATTTCGTTCAAAATATAGATTTTCGATTCTTCAAAAGGCCATTTCTAGTGATGGCCATAGCCTTGTTTTGTGGTATCCTTTTGGGTTTTGATTTGCCAGACAATCAATTATTTTACCCTATCATCATTTCACTTGTTTCACTCTCGGTTACATGTCTGATATTGTTCTATATCCGCAAGGTTAAACTGTTTTTGCCGTTCACGTTCATCGTCTTTCTGCTCGTCGGGTTTCTATTGATTTGTTTTCGTTCAGGTTTAGCAGAAAAGGATCGGTTTGAAAAGATATATTCAACAGATAAGGTGTTGATTGTGGAATTAACTGCTGTAGATCAAAATGACAGGGAATGGAAGAAAATGACTGGTGTAATTCGGTCTTTGAAGGATGGGTTATCAAATAGGTCAGTAAGTGAACCGGTGGTGATGTATGTTCAAACGGAAGGATTTATATTGTCGAAAGGCGATGTTATTGCGGTTGCTTCTGAAGTTGAAAAGATTAGAAATGCAGGAAATCCAGGGGAATTCAACACGCACTATTTCTGGCGGTCTAAAGGGGTGGAATACATGTCTTTTGTGGGCGCAGAACAATTCAAACTGCTCAAACATGTCGAACAGGGCTTTGTTGCAGATAAATTAGATCGAATTAGCAATTATTTAAAATCATCATTAACGGAAAACCTTAAAGGAGATGAATTAGCCATTGCCCTGGCCTTGATTCTTGGTGATAAATCATTGCTAGATGTTGAAGTTAAGAACAGTTTTACGAATACAGGGGCGATGCACGTTTTGGCCGTTTCTGGATTACATGTTGGTATAATCATGCAAATTTTAATGTTTTTCCTTGGCCGTTTTCCAAAAGTGATAAGTCGCAAATCAGCAGTGATAATTGTGGTTGTTATTATGTGGATATATGCTATCCTTACTGGACTTTCAGCTTCTGTACTCAGAGCAGTTTTTATGTTTTCTATTCTCGTACTTTCTCAGTTAACTGAGCGCAATTATGATGCAATAAATACGTTGTTTTTTACCGGTTTCGCATTGTGCATATGGGATCCTTTTACCTTGTTTGATATTGGATTTCAATTGTCCTTTTTAGCGATGCTTGGCATTTTCTTGTTTTACAAGCCCATTGAAAAATGGATTTACTTTGAAAACAAATGGTTGTTAAAGATCTGGCAAGGAACGGCAATAGGGTTTGCTGCCCAATTAATGACAACACCATTGTCACTCTATTATTTTCATCAATTTCCGAACTATTTTGTCCTTACTAATATTGGATTAATGGCGTCCAGTGGAATAATTTTAGGTGCTGGAATTTTCATTTTTGCATTTAAATGGTTGCGTCCACTGGCTAAGCTGACTGGTGTGGTGCTGACCTTTTCAATATTTTTATCGTTGGCATTTATTCGATGGGTTGAAAGTTTGCCAGGTGGCGTAGCTTATGGTTTTGAACTATCATTGTATGCCGTTCTATTAATGGCAATAGCAATTTTATTATTATTTCTTGCTAAACCAAGTAAGCTTTGGAAATACGTTCTGTATTACTCGAGCATGCTGCTGATCTGTTCCAGTGTTTACAGTCGCTATACGAATATGCGTTTGAATGAATTGTGCATTTTAAATTTGAAACAGCCGGCATTTATCATTAAAAATGGAGCCGATATACTTTGTTTTTACGATGCTAAGAGAGAGGGCTTTGAGAAAGTGAAATTTGCCGTTGACAGTTATCAAAAGCTTTATCCAGGCGATGTGAAGTATTTTTCATTGGACAAAAACTGGCAATTGAATAATTCCACAATGAATGTTCAAATTGAAAATCGAAACGATTCAAAATTGATTTCAATTAATGGTAATAATTACACGTTGATTCTTCGAAATTCTTACAATTCTAATGTCCCAACTAAAACAACATTAATCGCGATGCCTTGGGTAAAAGTTGACGTTGATTACTCGTTGACGAATGGTGCTTTTCGAACGTTGATTTAAAAAAAAAATGCCCGAGTTATCGGGCATAATTCTATTTGTTATTTACAATGCTTTTATCTATTCAACATCACTGGCATAACCAACATCAGAACATCTTCGCTTTCATTGTCTTTAACTGCGGGCATCAATAAGCCAGCTCGAGACGGTTCACTCATCTCCAATCGAACTTCAGCTGTGTCTATATTGTTCAACATTTCCATTAAGAAACGTGAATTGAAACCAATTTCCATATCGTCACCATTATAGTTGCATGTTAAACGTTCGTTGGCTTCATTTGAAAAGTCAATATCTTCAGCAGACAATGAAAGTTCTGAACCAGCTAGTTTTAATTTAACCTGATGGGTTGTTTTGTTAGCAAAGATAGACACGCGCTTAATTGAACTCAAGAATTGCGATCTATCGATAGTCAATACATTTGGATTTTCTTTCGGTATAACGGCTTCGTAATTCGGATATTTCCCATCGATTAATCGACATATCAATACCAAATCATTGAATGTAAATACGGCATTCGACTCATTGTATTCAATCAATACTTCTTCACTTCCGCTTAAGTTTGATTTTAAAAGATTCAATGGTTTTTTTGGCAGAATGAAGGCTGAACTTCCCGTTGCTTGCGAATCTGTTCTTCTGTAACGCACCAACTTGTGAGCATCTGTGGCAACAAAAATGATATCTTGTGGACTGAATTGGCAAAAAACGCCGCTCATAACTGGTCGTAACTCATCATTGCCAGTAGCGAATAGTGTTTTGTTGATCGCTTTAGAGACGATTTCACCAGAAACTTTTATTGTGTTTGCATTTTCAATTCCAGGAATTCTTGGGAAATCATCACCATTGTAACCAACCATTTTTGATTTTCCGTTGTCATACGCAATCTCTACAGCATAATTGGTTTTGTCAACAAGGAAGGTACACGGTTGATCGGGTAAATTTTTAAGCACGTCGAGTAAAAGTTTTGCCGGAACTGCAATTTTACCAGCTTCGTTTGCCTCTACTTCTAAAGTTGTTCGCATCGTTGTCTCTAAGTCCGAAGCTGAAACTGTCAATTGCCCTTCACCAATTTCAAAAAGAAAATTATCTAAAATAGGCAGGGTGTTGCTGGTGCTTAGTACCCCAGAAATACTCTGTAAATGCTTTAATAACGTAGAACTTGAAACAATGAAATTCATTTATCTTAAAATTTAAATCAAATCTAATGAATGAGGCTCAAACGGACTTTTTTAAACGCTCATTTTTTTAAGTATTTATCAACAATTTTCAATAGTGAGTTGACTTGTTTTTTATTTAGTTGGAAATTTTTCTTTTGGAAAGATCCATAGGGAAATAAACATGACCCAACATCAATGGATTGAAAACAAAATACTGGCATTTTACCATCTGTCCATTAGGTAATTCGCACCAGAATTTATTCATATCGATGTTCACAATGTCGCCAAATTCATTTACTTGATTGTCATCTGATTTAATGCGGTACATCTTCAATTTCGATGTTTTATTTGAAGTTTCTGTGAGTGATAGTGTCGCAAATGGCGTGGTGCGTTGCATGCTGTCAATTTGTTTTTCTGTCAATTCAAAGTTGGCAAGGTCAAAATGAACTTTTTTGTAGGCATTCAAATAACGATAAATCATTGCTGTATCAACATTTTGCAGTTTCCTTGCTTGCTGATAAACGTTGAGTTTGTTTCCATCCTGGGTCACTGAAAAACTCAAAGAAGGATCGTCGTAATAGTTGACAACAATCTTTTTGATTTTTTCTCTTGGAACGGCAAAAATGCGCGTACACATCCATTTTCTTCTGTCAGCAAAGAACCGCGGTTCGATGATGCCATTCAACCCTTTGATTTTCATCATAACGGGCTTCGCACTTTTCCCGTATTCGTAAGAATCAAGCAACATTATTTGGCCGTAATGATCCTGTGCTGCCGGACCAATGTACCAGGTTTTCGTCCAGTCACCATCTTGATAAATCTCTATTTTGATGTGCTGAGAAGCCATGAGTTTCGTGAACT
>CAISOQ010000235.1 GCA_903887095.1 uncultured Flavobacteriia bacterium | reverse complement strand
GATATTGCGATGACCAATATTGCTCTCGATTTGGTTGGACAGGCTACTACGTTATTAAACTACGCAGGTGTTGTTGAAGGAAAAGGTCGAGATGGAGATGCACTTGCTTTTCTGCGTTTTGACAGAGAATATAAAAATTCGCTCCTGGTTGAGCAACCCAATGGTGATTTTGCTGTGACAATGGTTAGACAGTTTTTATTTGATGCATACCGAAAGCCACTTTTTGAAAAAATGCAGCACAGTAAAGACGAAATGCTCGCTTCAATTGCTGAAAAATCTTTAAAGGAAACCCGTTATCATTTAAAACATTCTTCGGAGTGGATTATTCGTTTAGGTGATGGCACAGAAGAATCAAATCGTCGTGCTCAAGAGGCTGTGAATACTTTGTGGCGGTATACTTCAGAGTTGTTTATTATGGACGAACTGGAGACTGAGTTGTCTGCTGAAGGAATTGCCCCAAATTTATTGGAAATTGAAGCAGAATGGAAAAGTACAGTTGATGCTGTGTTTAAGGAAGCGACGTTGACAATCCCTCAAAATAACTGGAAACAATCAGGAGGTAGAAAAGGCATGCACTCTGAACATTTAGGGTATATTTTGGCGGAATTGCAATACATGCAACGCGCATATCCTAACATGCAGTGGTAAGCGAAAAAGATATATGGGAATTGCTAGAGCAAGTTTCAGATCCTGAAATTCCTGTCCTCAGTGTGATTGATCTTGGAGTAGTGAGAAGTGTTTCTCTCGAAAAGGGTACATGTTCGATCAAAATTACGCCAACCTATTCGGGCTGTCCAGCCATGAAAACAATTGAGGAAGACATTATCCTTAAACTGAAAGAAAATCACATCGAAAATGTGAAAGTGGATTTGGTTTTATCCCCTGCATGGTCAACCGATTGGATTTCAGAACATGGGCGTATAAAGCTCAGAGAATATGGGATTGCCCCTCCAGAAAATGAAGTAGATAAATCTATTTTATTCGCTGAGCCCCCCATAGTGCCTTGTCCACTTTGCGGTTCTAAAAACACACGTATGGTTTCTTTATTCGGTAGTACAGCGTGTAAATCACAATACCAATGCAATGAATGCTTGGAACCATTTGATTATTTCAAGTGTTTGAAATAACTTATAGTAGACTTTTCTGATCATAAAACTCTTCTTATTAACATTTGTGGCGCATTGCTAAAAGAAGGAAAAGCGAATTTGGGTTGTATGTTGTCGGAAAAAGCGCATGCTTTGGTAAGTATTCCAATGAACTTGCAGGAGAGCTACTTTGAAAAATACAAAAGTTCTAAAGTTCCTTTTATGCTTTAAACCCTTATCACTAATTCAAAAGAATCTACAACACATCAATAAGGTGAATATCAAATACCAGCACTGAATTTGATGGTATACCATTTGTTCCTTGCTCGCCGTAAGCCAATGCGGAGGGTAAAAATAGTTTTCCAACGCCTCCCTCCTTAAATTTTGGAATCCCTTCCGTCCAACCGCTAATCACTTGTTGTAAGTTGAAT
>CAISOQ010000234.1 GCA_903887095.1 uncultured Flavobacteriia bacterium | reverse complement strand
CAATTCCATTTTGAAATCAATGGGCACATTACCCATTCGTTTTTACCATAACGCCACGGATATGGGAATGGAAGAACGCGCGAAAGGCTACATGAGTATCATTGAAGAAAAGCAACGTTACGTGCGCTATGATCAACTTCATGTTGACGTGACAAAAATCAATCCTATCCAAACGTCTTACATTAATATCGCTTCAGACAAAGAAATGATTGGAAAACTAGCAGGAGGAATATTACCCTATATCTTCATAGCATTTGGCTTTATTGGCTGCATGTATCCAGCCATCGATTTGTTTACCGGTGAAAAAGAACGAGGAACAATGGAAACATTGCTTACAACTCCCGTTACACGCTGGCAAATATTACTCGGAAAAATGGGAGTGGTTGTTCTTTCCGGCTTAACGGCAGCAACTTGTGCATTACTTGGGTTATTTGTCTCAATTGAAGTCATGGATATGATTCCAAACAAAGAAATTTTAGGCGTTGTGCACAGCATTTTAAGTCCAGGATTCATCGTAATGATGTACAGCCTTCTGATTCCGCTAACGGTATTTTTTGCAGGAGTTATGATTCCAATTGCGATTTATGCAAAAAGCTTTAAAGAAGCCCAAAGTATCATCACACCTTTGAACATTGTAATGGTTCTGCCAGCGATGGTTGGTTTTTTTCCAGGGATTGAATTAAATGCACTTACAGCAGCAATCCCTGTCGTGAATGTCGTTTTATCTACCAAAGAGTTGATTGCAGGAACACTTGAAATTGGTCATGTTGTGATTAGTGTAACAGTAATGGTGACGCTCGCTTTGTTGGCTGTCTTTGTTTCGTACAAACGATTTGACAACGAAACAAATATCATAGCCTGATAGTTACCAGCTTCCACCAGCGCCGCCGCCTCCTGAGCTTCCGCCACCAAAACCACCGAAGCCACCAAAGCCGCCACCGCCGGAACTTCCGTGATGTCCACCAAAACCGCCGCCGAAGAAAATTCCACCGCGGCCCATTGTGAAGCCTCCACCTCCACCTCTATTCCGCATGGAAATGATTAGCACAATGGCGATAATAAATAGTGCAATCAAGGCTCCAGGCAATTCTGAAGATTGATTCGATTTTGAATATTCTTTTGAGTTGTATTCGCCAATTGAAAGTGATTCGATTGTGTGCACGGCTGAAACAATTCCATCAAAATACTGCTCGTTTTTAAAATAAGGAACTATTTCATTTTCAACGATCTCCTTGCAGGTTAAATCAGGTATTGCCCCTTCCAATCCGCGACCAGTTCCAATGAATATTTTACGCTCATTTTTTCCACCCGTTGGCTTGATTAAAAGTACAACTCCATTATCTTCTTTCACCTGACCTATACCCCATTTGTCAATTATTCGCGCAGCAAATTCCCAAGGTTCTAATCCTCCCAAATCATCGACAATTACAACGGCAATCTGGTTAGAAGTCGAATCAGCAAAATATTGTAATTCTGTTTCTAATTGCTTTACCTGCTGCTCAGAAATAAAATTGGGAAACTCTTTCGATAAATTGTTCACCAAGCGATTTGGCTGAGGCCGTTCGGGCAATAAATCCTGAGCTAACGATGCGTTTACGTAACCCAAACAGGAAACCGCCGTCACGAAAAAAATATGCAGAAACCCTTTCATTCGAATGAAATATCGTTTGTTAATTCATTGACATCATCCTTCGAATAGGGAAAATGAACTTTTAATTGTTGTCCAGCTTCCAAAATTCCTTTTACCAAACCGTCTGTGAAATTTTCTTGTTTAAAATCATTCACCATATGATCTTTTACTGTCTGCCAAAAGTTTTCTGGCACCAACTCGTGTATTCCCTTATCACCGATAATTGCTAATTTCTTGTCAGCTACGGCAACATAGAAGAGCACACCGTTGCGCAATTTCGTTTTTTCCATTCCCAATTTCTTGAAAACACGAAAAGCACGTTGGACAGGATCAACTTTGCATTTACCTTCCAAATGAACACGAATTTCACCTGAAGTATGCTTTTCTGCCTGAGTAATTGCATCAAGAATAAGTTCCTTTTGGGCTTCTGAAAATAAGGTTGTTGTTGTCATCGATAAAACAAAAAAGCGACCGAAGTCGCTCAATTTAATTATTCTCTCATACTTTTTATATCTGGAGCCACTTCAGCTCCTTCTTGAGCTTGGAAATAGGCCTTTTTGTCAAAGCCAAACATTCCTGCCCAAATATTTTTTGGAAAACGTCGGATGTACGAATTGTAATCTCCCACAACATCATTGAAATCAGTTCTAGCCTTCGCAATTCGATTTTCCATTCCTTCGTATTGCGCTTGGAAATCTCTAAAGGAATCATTTGCTTTTAATTCGGGGTAATTTTCAGCAACTGCAAGTAACCTCCCTAATGACTTACCAAACTGATCCTGTGCCGCTTGATATTTCGCCATATTTTCTTCCGATAATTCATCCACGCTTATTCTAATGCTTG
>CAISOQ010000233.1 GCA_903887095.1 uncultured Flavobacteriia bacterium | reverse complement strand
GGATACACGACCACTTCGTTTTGCACCTTATTTTCAGAAATACCTAGCTCTAAATCTAATGCTGTTGAATAAATTGGGTGCAGCATCACAGAACCTGAAATTGTCGATTGAACCCATGAATTTCCATTGTCAACACTGTAAAATGTTTGATCAGAATTATCCAAATTTTTATCTAAACCAATATTCAAACGTTCTGGATCTAATTGTCTCCAACCAATAAAATAAGAAGTTCCAACAGGCAGTTTCAAAGTATCCTTAAAATAGTAATTGACAAAAACATTTCTCGCATTCGTGTATTCTGGAGAGCGCGGAAAAAACACATCGTCTTCATAGATGACTGCTCCGGGAACACCTCCATTATCCTCCCAGACAGTCATCAAAAACAAATTATTACTTACATCACTGACTGAAGGTACGAAATGCATCTGCATTCCAATTAATGAGTCTGCTTCATAGGCAGTGTAATGGATTGCCAATCTCGCCTGCGCACCTGTTGGTCCATAAGCAGCCTCAGCGGATCCGTCATCATAACTGTAATAATTTCCAAAGTATTGAGTAGTACTAGTTGAATCATTTAGGGTTAATTCAACTGGATTAACTGTCGTAGTTGGAGTTGATGCCGTAGCTAAAACATCAAAAGTTTGCTCGTTACCTAATTTTGTTACATCAAATATATATCCTGTTGAAACATCATGATATGACGCAACAGTTGTTCTTGGTAAATAGTTATAAGGCGCTGGGCCACCGGCCAAAATCTGACCAAAAAGAGTGTAGTTTCCTTCGGGATTCGCGTTATATGATACCTCAATTAAACCATTTTGATTATTAGCTGGGATAATCCCACCGCTATGCATCACAATTTGAACAGAATCATTCATTTTACCTGAAGCATTGTTCTTAAAATGGTCCCAAGGAACTGAAGTATAGGTTTTCAATAAGCTTCCAACAGGGTAAACAAAGGCTAGGTCCCTGAATAAAGTATCTTGGTATCCTGCGTTGAATTTCAATTGAACATAGTCAATATGAAAATGATCTAAACTTCCCGAAAGTGCCCCGAAATTTCTAAATCGGAATTGAAATCCTTTTTTAAAATATTGCACATCCTTCAAATTTATGTTCGCAACTTTAAACTCACTTGTTACTTGACCTGAATCACTCCAAACACGCTTCCATTGATCGAGATCTTTGGCATAAAATTCTAGAATCAATGAGTCTGAGGTTTCAGGGACGTCTCCAAATCCTTGCGCCTGATAAAGAAAACTTATATAAAGAGAGTCAGAAGCATCGTAAGAAGCAAGGTTCAACGGTTTGGAGGTCAAAACATCCGCATAATTTGTCAAAGATGTGCCAATGGCATATGGATAGCCATCCGCATTTAATCCATCAAACGTAACAACGCCCAAAGATCTTGGCTCAAACGCATATCTGTAATTGTGGTATGCGAAATCATCTAACCAATACGCATTTGGATCATTGATGTTTACAAAAAATTGAGTTGCTGAATCCTGATAAAATCCTGGTGACGTAATCCAAACAGTATCTGAAATATCCGGAGCGCCAATTGTGTCGTAAATATAATAGGGCGGATATAAATCAGTTGTTGCATAATTCACTGGATAATTGCTCAAATCACCCACCTTTAATTGAGTAGGGAGAAATGAAGCATCTACATAGGTAGAGGTAACGATATCGTACGTTCTTCGGAAGGTAACTTGATCAGTATAAAATTGCCCAACAGCAATCGGTTGAGATGTTAAATTGTCTAACAACCTGTATTTTTTATCTGATGTTACTCCGGGATCAGAAAAATCTGCATTGTATTGTTGGAAATGATTTTTTGTGAATTCATCAAAGAATGGCAACTCAAGTGTATCCGAAACATAAAGTATCGTGCTGTCAAAAGTCCCCTGATTTACTTTTTGAATTGCTTTTGATTTTGTTTTACCAATTAGTTCTGGATTCGCCATCAAGGGACCAACTTCTTCAGTTTGTGAAAAGGCACTTAATCCCACAACAAAGAAGCAAAGAAACAAAATAAAAAACTTCATAAGGCGCAACTTTTAAGGCTCCTGTTCAATAGGTCCACCAAAATCTTTGGTAGCATAAACAGTAATTGTTGATCCTGCAGGAATCATGATTCCCTCTAAAAATTCAGGTGATTGGGATTCAATTCTAGCCGCTAATGAATCTTCAGATGAAAGGCAATCAGCACAAATTGTTATCATGCTAAAATTCCCGGTTTGCATCAACATATCTTGAGCCTCGAGAAGTGACATTCCGAATAAATCAGGTATTTCTGTTGGTGCACCGGCATCATTTTGACCAACAATCAATAGTATGGTGGCTCCTATTGGAATTTTGGCTCCCTCTTTAACCGATTTTCCTTTATACAATTGCTCAAGAACAGCACCATCTGCTTCACTTGTTGTGCGGTATTCAATTCTATAATTCAAGCCTCTATTTTCTAGGATGCTCTCTGCAAAGCGCTGAGATTTATCGACGAGGCTTGGCATTTCTACTAAGCGTGACTTTTTAGAAACTCTGAGTCGAATAATTCGGCCTTCTTTAACGGGCACAAGTGACAAAGATGTTGCATCTGGATCTTGGTCAATTATTGTTCCTTCAGGTTTTGAAGGGTCATAGATTGAATCCAAAATTTCATACTGAAGGTCTAAATCTTCTAATTCCGTTTTTACTGAATTTACATTTCGTCCTATTAAGTTGGGAACGTCAATGTGTTGTCCGTGATTGGTATAGGAGTCAAGATAAAAAATGGTAAGGCTCACAATAACAATGTAAGCAAGAATAACCAATCCGAGATGTTTCAGAAAGTGCTTACTCCAGACAAATACCTTGATTTTATTTAATAAATCCATTTACAGAAATACTTGCAACAAATATAGAAATTAAGCGGAATGTAAAACGCAGAAAAATTGCTCTTACTAATTAAAAATTCGGGGAAAGGGCATGCGATTTATAGAACTCATCTATATATTCAAATGCTTCCTTGGCTGTATCGACCATAGCAAACATGTGCATGTCGCTTGGTGATATATTATTTTCGGCATTTAACATAGATTGTTCAATCCAATCAATTAATCCTTTCCAATAATCTTTTCCTATTAAAACAACTGGTCGCTTGTTGATCTTTTTTGTTTGAATCAATGTCAAAGCCTCAAACATTTCATCCAAGGTTCCAAAACCACCTGGCAAAACAACAAAACCTTGTGCATACTTTACAAACCATCTGCTACTCGATCTGCCCAGCCTCGATACTTCCCATTTATCACCTCATCATTCATACCCTCGGTCATTGAATCACCTAAAGCAATAAAGC
>CAISOQ010000232.1 GCA_903887095.1 uncultured Flavobacteriia bacterium | reverse complement strand
CAATATATGTCGACCATTGAATGTAACATCTAATATGGGTTGGTCCTCGTCCGACGTAACATAAAAAGGGAGCTGAAGTAAATTGTTGAAATGCTCTTGCTCCGGTTGGTCGGTAATTGAATAACTGCCTGCAATGTATGGGTTAACTTCCATCCAGAATGAATTTATTCCAGCCAAACCAAATGTTGAAAATTCAATAGTATCGCGAAGTGTCGCACCTACTAAAAGTGAATCTTGCCGCGGATAATTTATTGGGTGTTTTACTTCATTTTGATCCGTAACCCAATAATTTACCAGCAATGAATCCATTGGTAAATTGTAAATGTTTTTAATGTCCGCAGCAAATTTCACATTCTGCCCTTCAGTCACTGTATCCAATACAGGAATCCAGGTGTAAAGGTTGCTACCGTCAATTGCGGCCTCTGGAAGTGCTGTATACAAGACATGCCATCGGTCAATTTGAGCAGGTGTAAACGAAAGAGAATCTTTATAAAAGGCACCTAATTGTAAATAAGGGTAAATATCGGCATCAACAAGAGCATTTAAATTCACAATGGAATCATTGTGGGTGAACATGGTATCAATCTCCATTTGCAATGCTCCCGATATATCGTATCCTCGAATATACAGTCGGGTTGAATCAGCATGAACGATCTCTAAGGAATCTTCTTTCCAGAACATAGAACCCCATTCATCTGCCGGGCCAATCATAGTAGAAAGTTCTTGTCCGATATAATCATATCCTTTCAAATCTGCTTCAAGATGAATGTTTTCTCCTGCCTGCTGTGCATATAATTCTACAACGCTGTTTGGATTACCTTTTCGACAGAAAAAAGCAAAAGGAAAGTTTGGACGAACTAATCCCGGTACAATACTATCTGAACCCAAATTTTGCAGAGTGGAGTAAACAGATGGTTGAATGGCATTCATCTGATCAAATAAAGTTGTCATTGGAGAATAAATCAGAATATAATGGCTGTCAGGTACAGCCGCCATCATATTTTGAAAATTTGCAAGCTGACTGGCTGAATTTTCTCTAAAAATAAAGTATCCTTCTGTTCTTGTACGGCAAGCTCCATTGTCATTCGCATTTCCAAATACATGATTTGGATTCTCACTTCCGTAACGTGTCCTCCATTCTGTTAAAGTCACTGGGTCAATAACTGCCACATACAAACTAGGCGTGTACGTGCACAATCCATATTCCTTTTGCTGTCCATCTACATAATAAGCATTCTCGTAAATTCCTGGAATTGAAGTTGTGCTTTTTACATCACAACTCAGTGTTTTATTGTTTGGACCAAAAAGTTTGATTCGATTTGCATCGTCATAAATGATTGAACTGTATGAATTCTTTCTAAACTGAAAAAAATGATCTTGGCCCCATCCACTTTTTCCAACTATATATTGAAATGAACTTCCATTCCAGTTTGGACTAGGCTCTTCAACAGCTACGCGCCAAAAATAAACCATGCTATCGGTGCAAACCAAAGGCGAAATGCTACCCGATGAACTTAAATACCATTGTGAGGGATTTACGGATTTAATGCCCCCGAAACCTGATACAAGTGCAAAACGCTTCTGTGGACTGTTGAATAAATCAGTCGTGTCTATTTCAAAACGATAAGTGTTAAATTCAGCAACTGGATTGATGGTAGAGGCGGTCAACGTAACACTGTCTTCTGGCACGACAGCAAATTCGTGAGGGATTAACGGAATTATTCCGTCTACATCAATGAAAAGCGTTTTCGTGATTTGGTTGTTATTGTTTTCGTCATAAATCTCATCTATAAATGTTGGAAGATCCACCTTGACATTGAAATTATTGATACCTAGACCAATGTTTTGTTGCAAAGGCATTTTAAATGAAAGTGTATCCTTGTAATGAAGGTTTGGTAAGTAAAAAGTATAAACTGAATCTATCGTTACTGATGGAAAGTTCCTTGTCACTTCAACAGAAAATGTATCCACGATTGATCTTCCAAGATTGGTTAATACGATATTCATTTGAATACTGTCGACTGTTAGATCGAGTTGTTCTGGGAGGAAAGAGACGCGATCTTCCGTTATTTCAATTTCTGGCTTTTCATGCCAATTCAATTTGATCATTGGATCGCCATTCAATGCCATCTGCGTGCAAGTGCTTTCTAAAAGTAAATCAGAGCCAATTGATTCATTGGCACTTATTGCTCCTTTGATCTGGGAACCCAAATTTCCACCGTAATTCAATTGACTTACCTGTCTGTAGAATTCACTTGAATAAAGGTAAAGTGTATGTGCAAAACCAAGGCTCACAGTTCCCATGTATGCAATTGCACCACTATTTGGAATATTGACAAAATCCTCCGATTTAGATGAACCACTTTGAAAAATGTTACCGTTGTAACATGAATTGGAGATGATAAGTGGATATTTACCTTGATTGTTCCAATTGCTAGGTTCATCGATGTTAATTTCAAAACCAGAAGCTGTTGGAGCAGCATGACCAAAGAAACTGATTATAGAAACGCCATTTTGAATACGATCCATGATTGCATTCAATTGTGAAGGGTTGAGCGGATCACCACTATTCTGAGCAGTTGTTGAGACATTACCACCGAAGTACTGATTCTCAATGATATCTTTCATTGAATTCATGTAACTTCTGAAAGTAAATTGCTGGTTAGCATCAGTTCCTCCAACGAAATGTAAAATTTGTTTTTGCCAATCTTTGGAAGCTGTATTGTAAATACTCGTCTGGTTTTGATTGGCTTCGAATAATACAACTTTGTCTAAGTAATCTGCTAGTTCTTGATTTGAACTCGCCGCAATCCTTCCAGTTGGTATAAGTGGTGTCCATTTGGTTGTTCCGGGTAAATCTGATGTAATGCATGCATCACATGATGGTTGTCCAAATGAAGGAATGAACGAATTGGCATAGTTTGTTACGTTGGTTCTGGATCCCGGCCCCGTAGATGTTACACCGCCAACATTTGCTTCACGAATTCCTTTTCCCATTAAGAATAAGCCCTCTGGTTTTTCTGAGGCTAATTCATGCATGTGGTAGGCAAAACGTCGAATACCGTTAATGTGTTTTGTTACACCTCCGCCATATTGCTGGTACAATTCATTGACATTTGCAAGTATGACATTGTGTTGGCCTCCGTCTGGGGAGATTCTGTATGCCGCATAATCTGCTGATGCCGCTTGAAAGGCGGGGTGATAAATCATTAAGAGTGCTTTCTCCGAGCTCAATTGTGAATAATCATTGAAAGAACCGTTAGTGTTTACAGGTGAAAGATATGATACCGTAAATACTGAATTACTTTCCTGGTAAATAATCGTTTGATTTATTCCGCTTGCACTGTTTGGCACTAAAATACTCGAGCCTGAACCGGAATTAATAAGATTCAACTTTCTTGGAACATCACCCAACGAAAAAATAATTGGATCTGATGTTGAAATGTTTGAAAGATTAATTCTGCTTTTACTTTGTGTAGGATTGTTTACAACCTGAAAACTTACTTTGGTTGATTCGCCGAAACTTGGTATTCTTGGATAGAGAAACGACCAATAATTAATTGATTGGTAATCGGTTGCAGCGCCTTGATCTGCAATGATCGAAACCTTAAAATTGGAACCTCCAGAAGCAGGGAGAACAGAAGCAGGAAAAGAATTATTAATATGCACAGCTTTGTATCCTAAAAATACAGAATCGGCCATGACGTAGTTGCTTGCACCAATCGTGTGGCGTGTATGGTGATTCCCTGACCCTGTATACGAGGCATTTGAAACTCCAACACTTACCGCACGGTATTTTACCATTGGCGCATCTGCTCCCTGATAAATCTGCGCAATTTCAACACTGCTCGCATCCCAGGTATATCCCGCAGCGCCATTTACTGGAGTGCTACCCCAACCTTCTCCCGAAGTGAAAAATGAGCTTGATGCATCTGCAGATTTTTCACCTTCGTTGTAATAGTTATTGTTTGACTGAAAGCGTTCAAATAAAACATAGTTCGACGGCACGTAACTGGCAATGTTTACATCACTTTCAACTGTGAAACGGAGGTTATTTGTTTGATTGTTCCAAGTGAAAAAATATTGAATTGTGTCATTGTACAAACTGTACTTTGGATTTCCTATATCTGTAGGTTGCTCATACAATGTGGAGTCAAGCCAACCATCATTTTGTTCTGCATAAAATAAAATGAAATCCCCAGGATTCATAAAGGAATCCCCACCATCCGATATGTACAATGGTATCTCTCTTTCTTTTCCAAAAATTTGAATGTTTTGACTGTTGAAAGTATTTATTGGAATTCCCGAAGAACTTAATGTCGAAAAATCAATTTTATGCACCCCTGTTGTGTACACATTGAATGAATAATACTTCTGATTAAAATTGATCCATTCATTCCCGTAATTTTGAGAATACAAACTTAAAGCACTTAGAAAAGTGATAAGCAGTGGCGCTATTTTCAGATGCGATTTCATCTTTATTTAACTACATTCTTTGGTTTATCCAATTTTAGTTTCAATGAAAAGACGTGAGAATAGAGTGCAATGGATGCATCGCCAATATCGGTGAAGGCATAATCCAGTT